>NZ_JAUBPB010000156.1:0-1744 GCF_036700545.1 Microcoleus sp. SVA1B4 | reverse complement strand
TTTATAAATCCAAATTCTTTCAGATGAGTCTTTAATCCTTCTTCGGAAATAGCCAGAGTGCTTACCTGACAATACTTCTGTGGTTCATTTGAAACAGTTCTATTTTTTTCAATTCCGAATAGGAAACCCAATTTCTGGTTTTTTAGAAATTTCAAGTTTTCTACTCCTGAATACCAACTATCTCCTGTTACCATTCTGGGTTTGACTCCCCAGCTTATTATTTCACTGTAATTGCTCAACCCCCTTGACAAGAAGACAAGATAGACATTAGATCAAGGAATGGAAAAACTCCCCGACCTAAAACAGCTATCGAACGAAGCAAAAGAAGCCTTGATAGTAGAGCTATGGGAGAAAATCCAAAAACTCACCGCAGCGTTAGCAACCACAGACCAACCAAAACTAGGCCCATCTCCCAAAAAAACTAGCAAAAATTCCAGCACTCCACCGTCCACAGGATTCAAGCCCAACATTAAGCCATCGAAAATTGAGGGGATAAAAAGACAAAAAAGCCTAGGAAGAGTCGGAGGCGGAAGAGAACTACATCCTCATCCCGACCAAACAATCATCGCCCAACTCAAAAATTGCCCCCAGTGTGGAGAGAAAGTCACCGGCGCCGCACAAAAATTGCAATCCGTCTACGAAAAAATCGAACTACCCCCAATTCGCCCCATCATCACCCGAATCGAACGTTATAGCGGTCGCTGCGCCTGTTGTCAAACCGAGTATCTTGCCCCCGTACCCGCAGGAATGGAACCGGGTTCACCATTTGGCAGTTCAATTCAAAGCCTGGTTACGTATCTGCGCTACACTCATGCGATCAGCTACGAACGGCTATCGTCCATATTGGCATCTGTCTTTGGACTCAAGATATCAGAAGGAGCAATCGCCAACCTATTAGAGAAAGTCAAAACGAGTTTAGATGACCAAGTAACTCAAATACTCCATCGGTTGCGGCGGGCAAAATTAATTTGTTCAGATGAAACCAGTGCGAGAGTTAATGGACAAAATCAGTGGGAGTGGGTGTTTCAGAACCCAGATGTTTGTTTACACGTCATCCGCCCGAGTCGAGGGACTGGGGTAATTAACGAAGTTCTAGCAGAACACCGTCCCGATATCTGGGTGTCAGATTTATTTAGCGCTCAAAAAAATCACCCAGCCCCACAATGGCAAGTGTGTTTGGCCCATCAACTGCGGGATTGCCAATATGCGATTGATGCTCTTGACAGAGTTTTTGCCCCAGGGATGAAGAGGTTATTATTAAGAGCTTTTATCATCCATCGACGACGAGAAAAAATCGACGATGCCAGACTCAAGCGATACCGAGAAAATTTACAGGAAAGATTAACCGGGATTTTAAATTTAGCGCCACATCATCCGGATGGTATCCGGTTACGAAAACGCTATGGTGGGCTAATTGACAATTTATTTCTATTTCTGGAAGATGCGGGGATTCCACCAACGAATAATAGTAGTGAACAGGCGATTAGGATGAGCGTGGTATTTCGCCGTGTGACTAATGGCTTCCGTTCGGAATGGGGGCGAGATTTGTTTGCTGCTGTTCGTTCAGTTGTCAATACTGGGAAGCGACAGGGTTTAACTGCTTATCAATCCATTCAACAAGCTCTCTCTATTGATGGCTCCCTTTTTTCCCCTAGTTGAGCAATTACATTTCACTTACCATTTCTCTAAAATAATCGTTTTTTGTTTGTCCCTGCTTTTTATCATATATTCTATAATTTATTGG
>NZ_JAUBPB010000045.1:0-56584 GCF_036700545.1 Microcoleus sp. SVA1B4 | reverse complement strand
GGGCGTCCCGCCCGTCCAAAAAGGCCGGGCGGGACGCCCATCCCACAATCTTGTGGAAGTTATTTAATTCTCATTCCATCTGCGGTTTGCCTATTACATCAAAAATTTAGGCAAGAAGTTTAATCAAGAAAAAAGGCAGGGGGAAAAATGTTTATAGTAAGGCCTTTAGTCATTAAAAAGGTAAAGGATCAGGTTCTGACGGTAACAGACTTACGCCAGTATAAGCTGATTGGAGTCGATCAAAAATGTATTCAAAAGCTTCTTCAAAGTGTCTGGGTTCATCAATGAGAATCTTGAATTCGTGACCCCAAGGATAAACGGTGACAATGAAATTGTCAATAACTTTGTTAACACTCAAAGATATTTCGACTGTTTCGCGATCGCCCTTTTGGGGATTTTCGGGATTTTCGCAAACATCGATCGCACCATCAAAATACAGAATGCCATTGTCATCAAACTTCTGATTTTGCTTTTGAATCGGGCATTCCAAATAATCGCTCATTTGCTTGATAAAAATGTCACTAAAATCCTGACAAGCTTCGCAGGATTCGCGGTATGCTTGCCGGGATGCGGCGTAAGCTTTGCAAAGTTCCTCAAATTTAGACATAGAAATTACCAGTGTTAACTGCCCAACATATCAAGTGTGCGATCGCAGGCGCAATATTTTCAACAAGGTATTGAATTGATCGGGCAAAGGGGCGATCGCCTCTATTAATTCTCCTGTTACGGGATGCTGTAATGTCAGCCGCCATGCGTGGAGGGCTTGTCCGGTTAAATTGACGCCGATAGAACGGTTGGAACTGTACATGGGGTCGCCCACAATCGGATGTTTTATTTCCGCTGTATGGACGCGAATTTGATGAGTGCGGCCGGTTTCTAATTGATAGTGCATTAAGCAATAGTTGCCGATTCTTTCTTTGATTGTCCAGTGAGTAACGGCGGGGCGACCGCCTTTTTCTACTGGTACTACTGCCATTTTTTTGCGGTCTGTGGGATGCCGTCCGATGGGTAGGTCTATTGTGCCTGTTTCGGTGTTGGGAGCACCGTAAACTATGCCTAAATATTCGCGGCGGGCCGTTTTGCTTTTGAGTTGGGCTTGCAGGTGTTGGTGGGCGATGTCGGTTTTGGCGATCGCGATCGCACCTGTTGTATCTTTGTCTAATCTGTGCACGATTCCCGGCCGCTGAACTCCGCCTATTTCTGCTAGGGGACAGTGGGCTAACAAAGCGTTGACTAATGTACCGTCTTGGTGTCCGGCGGCTGGGTGGACGACTAATCCGGCTGGTTTGTTGATGATAATTAAGCTGTCGTCTTCGTAGAGAATGTCGAGGGGAATTGCTTCGGCCTGCAACTTTGTGGGCTCGGTTTCGGGTAAAGTGAGGTGGATGCGATCGCCCGTTTTTACTGAGATTTTTTTCGAGGTGCAGGTTTCGTCGTTGACTTTGACGTTGCCTTGTGATATGAGGCTTTGGATTCGCGATCGGGATAAGTCCGGTATCTGGTTTGACAGCCAAATATCTAATCGCTGATTGACATTACTGCGATCGAATTCCTCTGTATTTTCTACTGTGTAAATCTGTGCCGCAGTGTCTGTTTCTATCATTTACTTTTTACTATTTTTTGCCAAGTGTGTAAAGCAAATATCCTCATCATAACATCTGTGAGTTAGTTCGCGATCGCACGGGCAGCGAGAAACCGGGTTTTTTCACCACAATACTTCGTTTCTGCCTGCTGATTGGGTAAAAAACCCGGTTTCTTTGATCGGAGTGGTTAAGTCGTTTGAGTATAATCGTCAATTCTATCGACAATTATCGCAGTGGCCGCAGCGCATTGATTTAGCTTCCTTGGCAAACCCAAAAGCTTGCAGCAAAAATTGCCACCTACACTCGCGATGTTTGAGATATTTTGCCATTTCTTCCGCTGCGGTAAAATTAAATTTTTCCGCTTTTTGCTGTGGAGATTTATTGATCGCATAATTAAAAGGATCTTGCCATGTTAATTGTCCGCTGCTGTGCAAGATTGAAAGGGCGATCGCGCTTTCGGGAAACTCCTCCGAGACTGCTTCTATATTACCTTTTACTGGCAGTTTCTTGGCTAATTGCTGAGCTTCTCGGTATTGCGATCGCAATTTATCTTGAAAAAATTCCTTTCTTTGTTTATCTTCGGGATAAAGCAAACCCGTCGGTTCGCTAATCAATGTCAGGGCGATCGCCGATTTGCCGTCGCGTCCGCCTCTACCAATTTCCTGAATGTATTCCGATAATAGCAAAGGTGCTTGATAATGAACAACCCACCGAACATCGGGCTTGTTAATTCCCATCCCAAATGCTGATGTACAAGTCACAAATTTAAGGTCATTGTTCAGCCAAGCTGTTTCTATTTTTCGTCGTGATTCTGGACTTAAACCTGCATGATATGCTGCTGTTTCATAACCTGCTGCTTCCAACAAATTCGCCAAGTTTTCGCTATCTTTTCTAGTGCGGACATAGACTAAACCTGCTTGTTTTGGTCGAGCTTTAATAAAATTTAATAACTGCTGCTTGCGTCCTCTCGGCGTCCAGACTGTCTGCACTTGCAGGTGCAGATTAGAACGGTAGGGACTTAGCAAAAATGCTTCTGGTTTTTGCAGTTGCAAGACTTTTTTGATTGTCTGCTGTGCTTCCGGGTTGGCGGTAGCGGTGAAAGCTGCGATCGCAATTTTACTATTTGCTGGTTTAGCTTTCAACAAAGCCGGCCGTACTGTTCCCAAACGACGGTAAGCTGGTCGAAAAGTATCACCCCACTGCACTAAACAGTGAGCTTCATCTAATATTAAACCGTTGATTTGGATGTGCGGCTGACTGATAATTTCCCAAACTGGTTTGCTGAGTAATGTTTCGGGAGACAGGTACAGCAATCTTAATTTGTTTTGTTGCAGCGACTGCATAGTTTGTCGGCGCTGCGCTGTTGGCAATTGACTGTGAAGTAGGGAAGCGGGAAGATTGCGATCGCGCAATTCTTGTACTTGATTTTCCATCAAGGCGACTAGCGGCGAAACTACGAGAGTTAAACCTGTTTGTAACAAAGCTGGCAGTTGAAAGCAGATGGATTTGCCGCCACCTGTCGGCATAATTATCAGCGTGTCTTTTCCGGCTAATAAACTGCCGACGATTTCTCCTTGGGGCGGGCGAAAGTCGTCGTATCCCCAATTTTTTTTAAATGTGGCGCGGGCTTGATTTAATGATGTTAATTCGGGTTGAAAGTTCATTTGACTGAGTTAAAAAACTTGTATGGTTTCGCCACAACTAACGAATTTTTGGCAAATTCGGATCTTTTCGACAAGTCGAGAGTGGTAATTGTTCACCACCTTGTATCGTGGTAATTCTCATTCGATTTCTATTTATCACCACATTTAAACAAGCACAGCCATATCCATAATTAACATTAGTTTTGACATATTCATCGTCGTTAAAAGGAGGAATATTGTTCATTCCTCCGGCTTGATATCCCCCTTGCACCGAGATAGTCCACTGAGCATCTTTGTCTTTGAGATACCAATTAGCAGGCGTGGGATTTATCAACCATCCGCACCTAATTTCAGCCGCTTTCGCAGGAATAATAACCATCGAAAAAGATGAGATAATTGCAGGTATCAACCACTTTAGTTTCATAGCTTTACATCCTAATTTTTGAGCGACAATCATACAGGAATTACGCGCTTCGAGAAAAGAAACAGAAACCTGGTTTTTTAGCGAATCTGCGGGTGACAACGAAATATTTTCGCAAAAACCTGGTTTCTAACTACCTGCGCGTAAGTCCTGTCCAAAATCCAAAATCCAAAATCCCCTAAGACTCCTCGCCGTCTCGGCGGCCGAGCTCGTACACGCCGCCGCCAATACAGGCGATCGTACCCATAGATACCGCCCAACCAGTACCCAGAGAAAATTCTACGCCCCAATTGCACAATCCGCCCGCAATCAAAAAGGGTACAATGCTCAACAGCGAAGCGTAAAACGTATTTTGGGCTTCTCTGGCTTGGCGGGTTCTTTCAAACTCGGCTTCTGAGGTGTAGAGGGATCTCTCCGCAAAATTCATCCAGCGGTTCAGTTGCAGGATTACCCATTCTGTGAGGGGCGACAGGCCCCAGTACAGGGCCAAAGACCACAAGGACGCACCGGCGATCGCAGTTGCGTCTATGGCAAAACTAAAGGGAAAAATTTCAGTAAGCATTGCTTGATGTGTTATGAATTTGAGATTTTGGATGACATCCAAAATCCAGGAACTAACTATAGTGTCAAGCAAAAGCTCGATCGAATTCAACCGCAGCACGAATTAGTCTGCCAACTTTTTTTTATCACCCCTGGGCATTTACCCGGAAGCCTTGACACGGGTTTTGGATGGAGTAAGATACACGTTGTTGATAAACTGATTCGCGATCGCGGGTAGAGCTCAAAGCCAATCTTGCAGCGAATTGGCATCACTTACATTTTGCACCCTTCTGAGAAACGGGCTTTCCGGCCCGTTCCACAAAGGATGATTTTTTTGTGGGCTGGGCCGGAAAGCCCGCCCCTGAAAGCTTTATTGACAAGGGTGCAAGATGTGAGCCTAACAGACAACGCACACTCCCACACACATTTAACTTTGAGCCGTGAAAAAAATCCTGCAAGACTCTAGAGGCCCGCTGACGGCAAAACGCTTTTTTCGTCTCAGACAGATGCTGCTGCTGGCACTTTCGATCGGCATTGTGTTGATTAGCCCTTATTTGCAGCAGCAGGTGGTCAAAGCTCAGTCAGGCTTACCAACCAGAGTAGCGACGGGTAATTTGTGGCAAGAAGCTTCTTTTCCAGTCGAAAACTTTGAAACCTACACTTCCCCTTTCGGCCCCCGTGGCGGGGATTTTCATTACGGTTTGGACTTGGCCGCCCCGGAAGGCAGCTATATCCGCAATTGGTGGGGCGGGCAAATTGTGGAAGTTTGGGAAGATGGCCGATGCGGCACTGGTATGATCGTGCGATCGGGAAATTGGGAACACATCTACTGTCACCTCAGAGGCCGAGTGCTAACGGCTAACGGCGGGCGTTATTATACCGATCGCGAAGGTACTTTGCAAATTTGGCAAGGTCAAACAGTGCCTGCGGGTGCGAGAATTGCCAGAGTTGGGATGACCGGCCGCACGAGTGGGCCTCACTTGCACTGGGGATTGAAGTACGGCGGCCGCTGGGTTGACCCGGCTTTGGTTCTCCGGGAAATGTACGCGCAACAATCTTAATTAGTCATTAGTCATTAGTCATTAGTCATTAGTTAGTAGTCATTTTTGGGGTTTGTAGTAATGAGTAAAGTCCTGATTTTTTCGAGAATGAGGAATAAAGTCATCACTACAAACTTGAATAACTAATGACTAATGACTCTTTATGTTGGTGCCAACTCTTTTTTGTTTACCTCGGTGTAGCGATCGACAATTTGGCGGAATTCATCGCCGTCGATCGTTTCTTCATCCAACAGCGCTTCGACAAGTTTGTCTACCAAATCCCGATTTTCGCGGATAATTCGGCGAGCTTCTTCGTAGCACTCAAAGGCAATTTCCCGGACTTGGCGATCGATCTTGATTGCCATTTCTTCGGAATACTCCGATCGCGAATTCCAGTTTTGGCCTAAAAACACCTCATTGTTCGGACTTTCCAAAGCCACAGGCCCCAAATCCGACATTCCGTAAAGCGTTACCATCTCCCTCGCGAGACTGCTAACTTTTCTGAGATCACTACCGGCACCGGTGTCGATTTCAGCATCGCCATAAATTTCGGCCTCCGCCGCCCGTCCCCCCAAAGCTACTTTAATTCGGTTTAACAGCAAAGCCCGACTCCTCAAACCTTCGCTGTCGAGCATTTCGTCGTCGAGCACAAAGCTAGTAAAGCCTTCGACCCCGCCGGAACGCGGAATAATCGTTACTTTTTCAACCGGGTCGGCATTTTTGAGCATGGTCGCGACTAGGGCGTGTCCGACTTCGTGGTATGCTGTCATCCACTTTTTCTTGCTGTCGAGCAGCGGGTTGAGGGTAAGCCCGATCGTGATCCGGTCGATCGCGTCGTGAACTTCTAAGTTAGTAATCGTGTCTTTGCGACGCCTCGCAGTGAGAATTGCTGCTTCGTTGAGCAAGTTTGCCAAGTCAGCGCCGGAAAAGCCGGGAGTCCGGCGGGCGATCGTGTCTAGGGCAACTTCTGGGTCGAGTTTTTTGTTGCGCGCGTGAACTTGCAAAATCCCCAAACGCCCTTTGTAACTGGGTAAATCTACCGTTACTTGTCGATCGAACCTGCCGGGCCGCAGCAGGGCGGTATCGAGCACGTCGGGGCGGTTGGTAGCTGCAATCACAATCACGCCACTGTTACCCTCAAAGCCGTCCATTTCTGTCAGCAACTGGTTGAGAGTTTGTTCCCGTTCGTCGTTGCCGCCGCCGATACCAGCGCCACGCTGCCTTCCTACGGCGTCTATTTCGTCGATGAAGACGATGCAGGGCGAATTTTCTTTAGCTTTCTTGAACAAGTCGCGGACGCGGGAGGCGCCAACTCCGACAAACATTTCGACAAATTCGGAACCAGAAATGCTGAAGAAGGGGACGGCTGCTTCGCCTGCGATGGCTTTGGCCAGCATTGTTTTGCCGGTTCCGGGAGGCCCGATTAACAGAACTCCTCTGGGAATTTTGGCGCCGATGGCGTTGAAGCGTTCGGGTTTTTTGAGGAAGGTTACGACTTCTTGCAGTTCTTCTTTAGCTTCTTCGATGCCTGCTACGTCGTCGAACATCACGCCGGTTTTGGCTTCCATTTGGAAACGGGCTCTGGATTTGCCGAAGTTCATGGCATTTCCTTGAGATTGGGTCGATCGGCGCAGGATTGCCATCAGCACTGCCAAGACTGCAAAAATCACTAGCAAGTTTATTACTAAACTGACTGCTGCTGCGTTATCTGCTGTTTGTTTGACTTCAAAGTCAATCTTTTTGGCGCGGATTTGCGAGTACAGTTCTCGGTTGTTGTAGTCGAACAGACTAACTGATTGGGTTTGATCGCTTTTTTGATTTTTTAGCCTAACCTTGGCAGTTCTTTGAGTTTCGTCTACTTCGATTTTACTGACTTGCCCTTTTTCTATGTTGTCGATGAGTTGGCTGTAACTCATGGTGTTTGGCGCACTCTCGGCAAACACCGGGGTCGAGAGCAATATTCCTTGAGAAATCACCAAACTGCCCAGGATGCGCCAAAGATTCCGTCCTGGAATTGATTTTTTAGGATTCTGGCTCGACTTGTCTTTGTTTACAGCTAGATGCCCCAGCCATGCGTGTTTCCAAGAATTTTTCATATTGCTTTGCCCAAGGTTGAAGACTGCCAAGATTGACCGCTTGTGGTTTGCTACGTTCATTTATTTTAACAAGATGGCGGGTGTTGGATGGGTTTATCTCTCGTGGGCATCTTAAGATGCCCCTCTTGAGGGGGGGGTTCATTCTCGGTAGGGGCAATCCCCCCGTGGTTGCCCCCATGTCTGAAACGCCTGTGCAATGGTCTGTGGGTGGGGGCGGGCACGGGGAGTAGGGGTCGCACCGCCCCTAAAAAAGCCTGATTTTCGTGAGAATGAAACCGCCCTGCTCAAGGGGGGGGGTTTTGAATCCACGGCTGCTCAAGAAACCGGGTTTTTTACCTAATCTGCGGGCTATAACCCAGGATTTTGCTCAAAAAACCCGGTTTCTCGGCTCCCTCCACTGAACTTACCCACGGCTCCTCAAGAAACCGGGTTTTTTACCTAATTTGCGGGCTATAACCCAGGATTTTGCTCAAAAAACCCGGTTTCTCGGCTCCCTCCGTAAATCTCAAATCTCAAATCTCAAATCTCAAATCTCAAATCGATGGATTTTGCTCAAAAAACCCGGTTTCTGGGTTCCGTCGGTAAATCTAAAATCTCAAATCTCAAATCTAAAATCGATTGACAGTTGTCGATCGAACTTGCTATGTTAATCATACTCGTAATGAGTACGTTTTAGTCAAGCAGTTATTGTTTTTAAGCTTTATGGTAAAAATTGTCGGCATTGGTGGAAGTTTGCGGGCTGGCTCCTACAGCCAGTTAGCGTTGAAGGTGGCAGCAGAACGGGCGCAGGCTTTGGGCGCGGAAGTTGAAATATTGGATTTGCGATCGCTCAATCTGCCATTCTGCAATGGTGAGAATGATTATCTCGATTACCCGGATGTGGAAAAGCTGCAGAATGCGGTTAAGCAAGCCGACGGCTTGATTTTGGCAACGCCGGAGTATCACGGTAGCGTCAGCGGTGCTCTCAAGAATGCCCTGGATTTGATGAGTTTTGAGCATTTGGACGGGAAAGTTGCGGGTTCGATCAGCGTTTTGGGAGGGCAGGTTAACAGCAACGCACTCAACGATTTGCGAACCATTTTGAGATGGGTGCACGCTTGGGTAATTCCCGAACAAATTGCGATCGGACAAGCTTGGAAAGCTTTTAGTCCTGATGGTAAATTATTGGATGAAAAACTGTCTGAAAGGTTCGACGAATTTGCTCGGAGTTTAGTGGAAAATACGCGGAAATTGCGAGGAATTTCGTAATTGTCTTTCAGGAAAAACGCATTCCTGGACGCAACTGGCATATTATTCGGATACGTCAGTTGCCATAATTTCTCGATTTGAAGAGGCTTTCTCTCTAGCAGAGCACCCTACAAGCTGTAATGTAACAGTTAACAGTCAACAGTCAACTGAGTCAAAATGGCATATCGATCATGTCTCCGAAAGGATGGGGTACGTCGATCGGCATTCTTCCGGGTTTTGACTCATATTTGTCTATCCACTTTTTGGCCAATTCCAAAGCTTCCTCCTCTGTCTTGGCATTTTGGACGGCGACGTGGCGGTTGCCGCGGCTATCCCAAACCTCGACGTAGAAGACTTTCTGGGATTGAATAATCCAACCTTTATAAGTGTCTGCTGGTTCCATAGTTAGAATCCTAAAATAATCGGGCGGGGAGTTCCACTGACTAGCTAATTGTAAATATTGCCCTGCATAAAATGAATTTTACGGGGGTTTCTATAGTATTTTTGGAAAAAAGTCAGTTTTACGGTTAACCTCATGACTCGACTCCTGAAGCAATTATTTAACTGGAGAAAATATCTCCAACCTTTGGCCGCGACGATCGCGATCGCCCTAATCGCATCCCAGATGGCGGTATTGCCGGCATTGGCGACTGGCGTTTACGAAATACCGATGTTGTCGGCGGGCGATCGAACTTGGGTGTTCGACAAAGGCGACGTGCTCAGCCGCAGCAGCGAAAGCAATATCAGCAGCGTGCTCGACAACCTGGAAAACAAAACAGGGAAACAAGTCCGATTTGTCACCATCCACCGCTTAGACTACGGTGAAACGGCTGCCACTTTCACCGACCAACTGTTTGAACAGTGGTTTCCCACAAAAGAAGACCAGACTAATCAAATTTTACTCGTTCTCGACACTGTTACCAACAGCGCGGCAATTCGGACGGGGGAAGGGGTGAAATCCCTGCTAACCGATGAAATTGCCCAGAGTGTGGCCGGGGAAACTGTGCAAGTGCCGCTGCGGGAAGCGAATAAATACAACGAGGCATTTGCGGCTGCAAGTACGCGCATTGCAACTGTTTTGTCGGGCGAACCCGATCCGGGTCCTCCTGAAGTTGTTGACAACATTCAAGTTGAAGGCACGTTTAAAAAAGCTGAAGAAACAGATCAAGGCAATGCCACAGTTGTTGTGGTTGTGCTGTTGGTGTTGGCGACAGTGATTCCGATGGTGACTTATTTCTGGTATCAAGGTTTTTCGTGATCGGGTGCTGCTTGCATCCGATCGGTTGCCGTTTTGTCAAGAAAATATGGCAGGGCTGCACTAATCTTGAACGTATTCTCGATCGCTCAACAAAGCAATTTCTGCCCGCACAAATTCCCGTCCCAGATAAGCCGCGTGATCTAACATTGTCACCGGACAGGGGCGGGTTTCTTCTAGGATTTTGACGCAAAGTTCTTTGGCGGTTCGGCCGGTAAAAAGTGTGGACTGAGTGCGTTCTACTTTGCCACGGGCGGGGATGGGTTTGCCGGTTTCGGGATCGACGGCGAGGCCGCGATCGTCGATGATGTTGGTGAAATGTTTGGCACAAATTAAGCTGGTTTCGCGATCGAGATAAATGATGAAGTAGCCGCCTGGATCGAGGTCGATGTGGCGTTTGGATAGCTTGTCATCGATTGCGGTGAGGTTTTCCAATGTTTGACTCATGGTTGGTGAAAGGAAGTAAAGAATAGCTATATTTTTTTTGCTATTTCTAGTTTAGTCGGCTGTGGGACAAGTTTGGGACATTGGTTGGTTGAATGCGGGGGGAATTTTCGGGCGATCGACATTCTACGCGATATCTGTGGGGACAGGGCATTGCCGTGTCCGGCGGTGGCTGCTGCGACTTTTAATGAGTGGTATAAGATTGAGGACTGTCACAAGACTTGTTGAACTTGATAGAATGAACCGCAGAGAACGCAGAAAACGCAGAGTGAAATAAGAGAGAGAAACAAAATATGTTATCACTGAGATATTGCACCATTTGCAATCAGCTTTTCAAGACCGGGTTGTCCTGCCCACCACCAGAAATTCACTCTTTGTGGAACAGGCATCTTGCCTGTTCTTGAGAATAGTGCTCTTCGGTGAGTTATCATTGGGGTGAGTAATTTTGGGATTTAATTATAAATGAAATTTATAGATTTATTTTCAGGAATTGGAGGTTTCAGACAAGGTTTTGAAAAAATTGGTTTTGAATGCGTTTTTTCCTGCGAAATTAACAGCAAATGCCGACAAGTTTACACGGATAATTTCGGTGAGGTTCCTTTTGGAGATATCAGTAAAATTAATCCCGTCGAGTTAGAAGACTTTGAGATTTTAGTCGCAGGGTTTCCGTGCCAACCTTTTAGCATCTGTGGCAAAAAGCTGGGTTTTGAAGATACTAGAGGTACGCTATTTTTCGAGATTTGTAAAATTATCAAAATCAAGCAGCCTAAAGTTATCGTTCTCGAAAATGTCAAGCACTTAATCCATCACGACAAGGGAAATACCTTAAAAGTAATTATTGCCAGTCTTGAAGATTTGGGATACAGCGTGAATTACAAAATGCTGAATGCTAAAGACTTTGGAATTGCTCAACATCGTGAAAGAATATTTATTATTGCAACTCAAGGTAAACCATTCAATTTTTCTCGACTTAAAAGCAAGTTTCCTCCGCAACTCAGGGAATTTCTAGACGAGACAGGAGATTTTGAAATATTGGATAAATCCGAGTATACTTTAATTGAGTCTCCGAGAAAGCAAGATTCGGGACTTTTATTTGTAGGTTACAGAAATAAAGGTACTTGGAAAACAGGCGTGAGGCCAAATACAGAACATTTATCGAGAGTGCACAGACAGCCTAATCGCATTTATTCGGTAGATGGAGTGCATCCGACAATTCCTTCGCAAGAAACATCGGGCAGGTTTTTTATCTACATTCCTGAGCAAGATAGGGTGAGAAAGTTGACGCTGAAGGAATGTTACCGTCTTATGGGTTTTCCTGAAGATTTTAAGAGTTATCCGAGTGCGGGGGAAAGTTACAAGCAAATTGGGAATTCGGTTTGTGTGCCGGTTGTGGAGGCGATCGCCCAAGAAATATTAAGTCAAAATTTATTGTATGATGAAAAGAAGGAACTACAAAGATGTCCAGAGTCCCGGCTTCGGGAACCAGTTGAGACTCTAGTTAACACTCTTACTTGAGATTAACTTTCTTATTAAACAATTTTAGAATTAACCAAGCGCTAACTTTGAGCTATAATATAAGTCACCCAAGATAGATATAGTCGTCATGGAAGAATTACTCACCTTAAAAAGCTTACTGCTAAAAGGGGATATACCTGGGTCATTAGCTATAGTTGAAGAACTAGAAGAAATGAGCAAAAAAGACATCATTAAAACTATTCGCAGCTATGCAGTGATTTTACTATTGCATCTGATTAAACAGCAAGCTGAAAATCGCACAACTCGCTCTTGGGATATCTCGATTCGGAACTCGGTTCTAGAAATTCAGGAGGAAAATAAGCGACCGAGAGGCGCGGGTTTTTACTTACCTCTAGAAGAGTTACTCATTGTTTTAGAAATGGCGTATCTACAAGCTATTAACAAAGCTTCCCTAGAAGTGGAAGAAGGGCGTTATGAACCAAGAGAATTGTCGCAGTTAGTGAATCAAGAGGCACTTATTAATCAAGCAATGACTTTAATTTCACAAGAAGCTGAAGATAAGGACTAAAGTTACCCAAAGTCAGGAGACGGCAGTGCCGTTTCCCTACAATTAATTGAGGTAGGGAAACGGCACTGCCGTCTCCTCGATTTTTGTAAGGACACGGCAGTGCCATTTCCCTACTTGTCTTAAGCTGGAACTTGGATTCTTTCAGTGCCGGCAAGTTCAAAGGCTGCGTGAATTGCCTTCAAAGCAGTTACTCCTTGTCCTTCATCCACAACGCAGCTAATTTTAATCTCGGAAGTTGCAATCATTTGAATGTTGATTTGCTGGCGGGAAAGCGCTTCAAACATCTTTGCTGCTACTCCCGGATGCGCTACCATCCCGGAACCGACAACGCTAACTTTGGCAATTTGTGTATCGACTGCTACTTCGCCCCATCCGAATTCTGGGGCGGCTTTTTCGAGGACTATTTTAGCAGCTTCGGCGTCAATTTGTGCTACGGTAAATGCGATGTCGCGAGTTAAGATACCGTCGATATTGTGACAGCGCTGCGACTGAATGATTGTATCTACGCTGATATTTTCCTCGGCTAAAAGTCCGAACAGTTTTGCTGCTACTCCGGGTCGATCGGGCAATTGGCGAATTGCCAGACGCGCTTGATTGAGATCCAACGCAACGGCGCGGACTGCAGGCGGTTTTTGAGATGATGAACGCAGCCCGATAGGGGAGTTGGCAACATCAAATGTTTTGCAGAGTTCGGCAACAGCCCGATCGCAATCTTCGGCATCGATCGCACAACTAACTTTCACCTCGGAAGTAGAAATCATTTGAATGTTAATTCCCGCATCCGCTAAAGTCTTAAACATCTGCGCCGCTACCCTAGGACGACCGATCATTCCCGCACCCGCAATGCTAACTTTAGCTATGGGCCGCTCTTCTGCTTTCACTTCCGGTTCTCCCAATTCTGGGCGAGAATTTTTGCCGAGGGCGGGGATAATTGCATCTGCAACGGCGGTGGCTTGTTGCAGAGATTTTCGCGTCACTGTGAAGGCAATATCGTTAGTATTTCCTTCATGAATTGACTGGATAATTAAGTCTACATCGAGGTTTTGTTGGGCGATCGCACCAAACAACCGCGCTGCTACACCGGGGCGATCGGGCAAACGCAGTAGCGACACCCCCGCCTGATCTAAGTCAAATTCCACCGCATCGACGGCTTTTGCGAGCTCCAAGCCCTCCAAAGGCCGGGGTTGCGGGGGTGGGGACACTACACGGGTACCGGGGGCGTCACTCCAGCTAGAAAGCACTACTAGGGGCACGCCGTAATTCTTGGCAATTTCTACCGCGCGCGGGTGGAGGACTTTTGCGCCCAAACTCGCCAATTCCAGCATTTCGTCGCAAGTGATTTCGTCCATCAATTGCGCGTCGGCAACCAAGCGCGGATCTGTAGTCAGAATTCCGGGCACGTCGGTATAAATTTCGCATCTGTCGGCCCGCAGCGCTGCAGCGAGGGCTACTGCGGTTGTGTCGGAACCGCCACGCCCCAAGGTGGTAATTTCCAATTCTCCGGCATCGGCGATACCTTGGAAACCCGCAACCACAACGACTTTACCGCTTTTTAACTGGCTTTCAAGCCGATTTGGGTCAATTCGCAAAATCCGGGCGCGGGTGTGGGCGGCTTCGGTGACAATGCCGACTTGGGCGCCGGTGAGGGAAATTGCCGGCTGTCCCATTTCCTGCAATGCCATGCTCAAAAGTGCGATCGAGACTTGTTCCCCAGTGGAAAGCAACATATCCATTTCCCGCTTGTTGGGATTTGGGGAAATTTCCTTGGCGAGTTTAACTAAACCGTCGGTGGTTTTGCCCATCGCTGAAAGTACGACAACGAGAGAGTTGCCGAGCTGTGCTGTTTTTACTACTCGTCTGGCTACTTCCAAAATGCGATCGACTGTACCAACCGAGGTGCCGCCAAATTTCTGAACAATTAGTGCCATAGATTCTACACAAAGCTACAAAATACTTATCAAATAATACAAGCAGCTTCTGGATTAGAAGTGGTAATTTTTAAAATTCCCATACGACAAACCGGAGAAAAGAAAAAAAATATCTGCGTAAACGACAAAAAATATGTGGTAGGGGGGGTTTTACCAGCCATTTAATTCTATCACACCAATATTTTAATAAACCCGCCCTCTTGATTCGGATTTTAGCCTCCTTCTAGCTCTCGCAAACGCGCTTCTAAAGCTTGAATTCGCTGCTCGGCTTCTATTCGCTTTTGCCGTTCTTGTTCTGCTTCTGACTGCGCTTGTTCGACTGCCAATTCCGCTTGTTCGGCTCGTTCCTCGGCGGCCGGCAGCAAATTCCCGGAAGCATCCCACCAGCGCAGCCAAGGCAGTTCTACGCCCTGATAAACCCCTTGCCAAATGCCTAATTCCAATCCCATTGGCTCGATTTGGTAATGTCCGCGCTGATTTTCTGACATTAATTCAAATCTATCTTCTACCAAATGATAGCATTCTATTTTGGCTTTTTTGAATTCATAAATTCCGTAAAAAGCAGGTCTAATAATCCGCTCGTAAATCCAGAATTTGCCTTTTTTGGGAGTTTTATCTCTTTCTTCGCTGCCATCTCCAGAGACAAATTCTAGTATGATTAACGGCGGCATTAATTCTTTCCACATCACATAGGAACGCCGCATATTTCCGTCGAGAGTTGGCGGCACGTCGGGGACGTAAAACCAATCCGGTGCTTCAGCTCCTCTGGCTAGGGGTTCTGGGGGTTGTGGGACTCGCCAATAGATGCCGGAATCTTGACCGATACAATATTGTCCGTCGGGATGAAGTTGGTCTAAAATGGGTCGAACAGATGTTGTTAACAGGATGCTTTGAGGATGTTCTTGGAAGTTTTTCACAAAAGTACCGTCGGAGTCGGGTAATTGAGTGTGGTCTGGGAAATCTGTAAAATCTGTTACTAGAAGTTCGGGTTTTTTGGTGACACTCATGTTGACCTCTTGAATGCTAAAAAATTATAATTCACATTGGGAATGGATGATGAGTCAGTACAAGTTAATTATTTTCGACTTCGACGGCACTTTGGCAATTACTCACAAAGCTATTGTATTTTGCTTTACCAAAACTTTTGAAACTTTCAATATTCTCCCGCCTGCTGCTGATACTATTATAGGTACGATCGGCATCAATTTACCAAATTCTTTTAAAATCCTCCATCCGGCGATCGAGGAAAGCGCAATTCCCGAATGGGTTGAAACTTACCGCTCTTATTATCGGACGGAAGGTGAAAAGCAGGTAGAGTTATTTACCGGGACAAAGCAAGTGTTGCAGTTGGCGCGTCAGTCGGGATTGAGCCTGGGAGTTTTCAGCAACAAACAGGTTACTTTTGTTAATGTATTACTAAAGAGTTTGAAAATTTACAGTTTTTTTGATTTGATATTAGGTGATAACGGACAAATAATTCCGAAACCCAATCCGACTGTTTTTCACTCGATTATTAAACCGCTGTTCCCGGAGTTGGATAACAGTCAAATTTTAATGGTTGGCGATACAGCGATTGATTTGCTGTTTGCTAAAAATGCTGGGATAGATGTTTGTTGGGCGGCTTACGGATATGGCGATCGCGCTCAGTGTCTCGCCCTAGAACCGACTTTCGCGATCGACGATATTTCAGAACTTGCTGTGTTCGTTAAAAATTAATTTTTCCTCGGTTTGTTTGAGAGAAGAGTTTGAATCATTTAACTATAAAGTATTTAATTAATTTTTTTTACGAGAGCCCGATGATGTATTTTTTATTTAACTAAAAAAATAAATGACCGAACTTGTAAGCCGCCCAAACTCTGCCAAGCAAACCATACCAGAGATAGAGTTATGGTGGGAACAACTATTATAAATTAACAACTAGGATTCCTTTGAAGGTAGAAGGCACAAGGCAGAAGGCAGAAGGAAAAAAAAACGATGGAAGCCAGATTTTCTTTAGGTAGAATTTAGCGCCAAAATTCTGCATGATAGCCTTCTAACTTCTGCCTTCGGAAAACAGGGAAATTCTGTTAAACTTTAGGGTGTGCTGGCAGTCGGTATCTACAATAAACTCAATTTATAGAAACTCATGCAGATAGATATAAGCATTCCTTCTGAAACGCTATCGCCGACTCGTACTGGCGGCACACCGAATTTAATAGAAGAAGTATTTCGACTGTACGATCGCGCCCTGGCAGCTACCAGCAACGGCATCGCGATCGCGGACGCTACCCAGCCGGACAAGCCTATAGTTTATTGCAACGGTGCTTTCGAGCGGATTACAGGCTACAATCGCAGCGAAATAATCGGGCAGAACTGCCGCTTTCTGCAAGGCCCGGATACCGATCGCGCTGCCGTCGATCGCATCCGCGTAGCCCTGAAAGAACAACACGACTGCAAAGTAGTTCTGAAAAACTACCGCAAAGACGGCACCGCCTTCTGGAACGAACTCACCATCTCGCCGGTGCGCGACAGCAGCGGACTCGTCACCCACTTCATCGGCGTCCAATCTGATATCACCGATCGCTTCCAAGCAGAAGAAGCCCTCAAACAAGCCGAGGCAAAATACCGCAGCATCTTTGAAAACGCCACCGAAGGCATATTTCAAACCGCCCCAGACGGGCGCTACCTCAGCGCCAACCAGGCACTCGCCCGAATGTACGGCTACGATTCCCCGTCAGAACTGATCGCAAAATGTTCGGCAAAAAACATTTACGCCGATCGCACCCGCCGCGCTTCCTTCATGGCAGAAATCAGCAAAAACGGCTCTCTGAAAGAGTTTGAGTCTTGCGTCCGCCGCCAAGACGGCAGCACTACCTGGATCTCGGAAAACGTGCGCGAAGTCCGCGACGAAGATGGCGAACTCCTTTACTACGAAGGAACCGTCGCCGAGATCGCCGATCGCAAGCGCGCCGAAGCAGCCCTGCGAAATCAACAATACTGGCTGAAAACCGCGATCAACGCCGTCCCCGACGCGATCAACCTCACAGACAGCGAGGGGCGCTGGCTGATTGCCAACGACTGCGCCCTCCAACTTTTGGGCTGGGAAACCGCAGACTACCAGGGCAAAACTACTGCCGAACTCGCTGCAGCCGCCGATCCCAGAGTCAGAGAAATCCTGCTAACTTGGCAGGAAACCGACGAAACCACCTGGGAAGCAGGCACTCTTACCTCCAGCCGCCAAATTGTCCCCTTGCCCACAGGCGGCAGCAATTTGTTTGAAGTGCGAAAAGTGCCACTGTTCAACCCTGACGGTTCGCGCAAAGGTTTGGCAGTGGCGGGGCGGGACATCACGCAGGAAGTGGCAGCGGATGCAGCTTTGCGCGACAGCGAACAGCGGTTTCGGGCAATTTTTGAACGCGCTGCGATCGGCATGGTAGTCGCTACCCTCGAAGGTGTTGCGATCGCCACTAATCCGGCATTTCAAGCTATGCTGGGGCGATCGGAAGCTCAACTGCGGGGTCTCGGCCTCGACGACTGCGCGCACCCGGAAGACGCACAAGTTTCGCGCGAGTTGCGCCAACAGTTAGTCGCGGGCACCCGCGAAGCTTACCAAATCGAGAAGCGCTACCTCCGCCAAGACGGCAGCATCAGGTGGGGACGCCTCAGCACCTCTGTCATCGACAGCAGTCAGGGAACGCCACAGTTTATTTTGCAAATGGTAGAGGATATTACCGATCGCAAAGAAGCCGAGTCAGCTTTGTTCCAAAATGAGGCTAAGTGGCGATCGCTGATTCTCAACAGTTCCGACATCATTACTATTCTCGATGCTAGCGGTCGCATTGTTTACGAAAGCCCTTCTGTAGAAAGAGTTTTGGGCTACGAACCCCTTGAACTCGATCGTCAAATTGCTCTCGATTCGATCCACCCTGACGACATTGCCTCGGTGATTTCCGACGGCGAAAAACTGATCGCAAATCCAGGCGTTCCCATCGCCCTAGAAGGTCGGTTCCGCCGCGCTGACGGTTCTTGGTGTTTTCTCGAAGGTGTCGGCATCAACTTGCTAGCAGACCCCGCTGTGAAAGGAATTGTGATCAACTCCCGCGACATGACCGCGCGCCGGCAAGCAGAGTACCGCCTCAGCAAAATCAACGAGTGCTTTTTGGGATTCACCACCGACGCCGCTGAGAACATCCAGCGCCTGACATCCTTAGCCGGCGAGCTTTTGGGCGGAAACTGCGCCATCTACAGCCACGTCGGTGGCGGACTGCTGCAAGCGATCGCGACTTGGCAAGCGCCGCCGGACTACCCGCTGGTCGATCGCGCCGAGGGCCACATCTGCACCGACGTATGCAGCAAAGGAAGCGATCGGGCTGTTGCCATTCCTGACTTGCAGAACACGATCTACGGCCAAATCGATCCCGCTGTCATCCGCTATCAACTGCGAAGCTATCTGGGACAAGCAGTGCGGCTGGGCGACAATTATGTGGGTGCGATGTGCGTTCTCTACACTGAGTCGATCGCGCCCACAGAAGCCGACTGCAAGCTGATCGGAATTATTGCCGGGGCGATCGGAGTTGAGGAAGAACGGGCCGCCGCCGCCTCGCGCGATCGGCAAAAATCCCAAGAATTGCAAACAGCTTTGCGCGACTTGCAGCAAACTCAAATGCAGTTAGTACAAACCGAAAAAATGTCTTCCCTCGGACAGGTGCTAGCAGGAATTGCCCACGAAATTAACAACCCAGTTGGCTTTGTCGCAGGCAACCTCTGCCACGTCCGAGGCTACGTTCTAGACTTGTTAGAAATCGTGCAAGTCTATCAAGAAGAGTACCCAAATTCCCCTACAAAAATTCAGCAACAAGCCGAAGATATAGACTTAGAATTTCTAGCAAAAGACCTGCCAAAATTGCTCAATTCAATGCAGACCGGATGCGAGCGCATTGTAGAAATTATTCAAACTCTCCGAAATTTCTCGCGGGCGGACGAAGCAAAAATCAAAACTGCCGACATTCACGAAGGTTTAGAAAGTACCTTGTTAATGTTAAACAGCCGGCTGAAAGCCAAACCCAACTGGCAGGGCATTAAAGTCATTAAAGAATACGGAGAACTGCCGCAAATAAACTGTCATCCCGGACTGTTAAATCAGGTATTTATGAATGTATTGGCAAATGCGATCGATGCCTTGGAAGAAAGCCGCATCCAAGCAAAAGACACAGCCGATTATACCTTTCCTACTATTACCATTCAAACAGAAACAATTGATGATAAGAGCATTTTAATTCGGATTAAAGACAATGGCTTGGGCATTCCCGAAGATCATATTGTGCGTTTGTTTGACCCGTTTTTTACCACAAAACCCGTAGGTAAAGGCACAGGTTTGGGTTTATCAATTTCGCACCAAATTGTCGTTGAAAAACACAACGGCAAATTGCAGTGTCACTCGGAACCCGGTAAAGGCACTGAATTTATCATCGAAATTCCAATTCGTTGACATCAGGACGACGCTAATCAGGATATAGCAATCCTCGCATCATTCGTGAATTTCTTACTTCCTCTCCGCGGGTTCGGGGAGGGTTGGGGTGGGGTAAAAAATTTACGACTCATTGAGGATTGCTATATAATTATGTTCAAGTCAGCCCTAACTTACTTAAAAACTAAACTGCGTCCGCAAATTGCCCACAAAAATTGTCGGGTTGTTATCGAAATTGTTGGGATTGCCGATCGCATAAAATGCTGGTACGATCGAAACATGGTCGGTGAGAGGAAAATAATAAGTTGCCTCAATTTCGTACTGCGTGCCACCGTTACCCCCGCCAGAAATCAGAAATCTCCGACCGCCAGTAAAGTCAAAAGGTACTAAATATGACACCGTAAGCAAAGCTCCTTCTTTGAACAAATCGGGAAATGCAACTCCTAACTGATAAGATTGATTTTTGATCGTGCCGTCGGGTCGGTTAGTCTTGGGAAATATATTGGTTTCGGCGTAGCCGTAACGGCCGAAAAGACCAAAACCGCGAGTGACTGACCAATCGAAATTGAAACTATAAGTATTCGCAGTCGCATTCCCCAGCCGACCACCAAAACCGTCATCTGCCACACCGTTTAACGGCTTGCTGTTAGGAGATCCAATTAAGCCGCCGATTTGCTGGATGTTGGAACGGCTGTACAAAAAGCGCAAATTAACCCGATCGCTCGGACTGAATGTTAATTCTGCTGTAGTCGTATTTGTCCCGTCAAACAAGCCTTGAGACGGATTGGAAGCCGAATTAAACACGGAAGTTGGCAAAAATTCTGTACTCTCGCCCAAGTAACCAAAACGCAGTTTCAATGCGCGGCCGATATCCCACAAAGCCAAAGCACCGGCACCGCGTCTGGTAGCGCTTAACAAAGGGCTGTTGTTAGAATTAAAGCTGCTCGCACCGTCTACGAAAAAGTTAAATTTATTGTTGTCAAAGTAGCGGTAAAAATTAATCCGCGGCCCGACTACTACTTGCAAGCTGTTGGTAAGCGGGAACCTATAGGAAAGTTCCCGCAGGATAACTTCATTGGGATTTGCTCCGGCAGTTTGATCGAGAAAAGGAGTGCCGAATGTATTGAAAAAACCCGTTGAAGTATACTGGTTGGCGGGGGAATTGCCGTTACCTACAGCTAGCTGTGTAATCAATTCGTCTTTCCCTGTAAAGGAAGTAGTGAGAGTCAACCAAACTAACTGACTGAAAGTGATTTCTGGATCGTCCACTCTCTGCACAATTGGTCTGTTGGTGACAGGATCGCGTCCGGCTACTCGATCGAGCGGAGCAGCATTTCCATCTATTGCTTCAACTCGGACTCGATCGCCCGCAAAAGCTCCACTCAGGTTAAACCAAGCAAATCCGTTGAGTTTAGTCGTAGTTGAAAATTGGTTGGCTTCCAATTCGGCAGTCCGGGCTTCTAAAGCATCTACTCGACCGCGCAATGTAGCTAATTCTGCTGCAAATTCTTCTTGCAATCTTTGCAAAGCAAGTAAATCTTCTCGCTTGACTAAATTACCAGTAGAACCGCCAATTTGTTTGGTGATTTGATCCAAGCAAGCGTTTAATCCGGCGGCAAATTCGTAGCGAGTCATTGCTCGATTGCCTCGGAATGTGCCGTCTGGATATCCCGCAATGCAGCCGTATCTTTCTACTAGGGATTGCAAGGCTTGAAAAGCCCAATCTGTCGGCCGCACGTCGGAGAGTTGGGAAACAGAAGTGACTTGTGCTGCGTCTTCTTGTATGCTGAGGTCATCAGCGCTGCCCGTCTCGCTGCTGATGTCGGCAACTTTGCTGGCTTCAGCAACTTGTTGAGACTGAGGAGAGTTTGCAATTTCTAACTTCTGTGGGGGCAATTCGCCGATTGCCTCGGTTATTTCTGGGGTTGTTGTTGCACGATCGACTTTTGCTATATCTTGTTTGGGTAAAGCACGATCGACTGTTGCTATATCTGTTTGGGGTAAAGCGCGATTCACCCATGCTGCATCTGTTTCGGGTAAAGCAGGATCGACTTTTACATCTGTTTCGGGTAAAGCGCGATCGACTGTTGCTATATCTGTTTGGGGTAAAGCACGATTCACCCATGCTGCATCTGTTTCGGGTAAAGGGCGATCGACTGCGGAGTTAGTCTCTGCGGTAATCGCCGCTAACTGCGGTATCTCAATCTTACCTGCTGCCAGCGCTGCGTCTGGGGTAGCCGTAGGGAGAGCACTATCTTCTAGCGCAACTTCTGGAGTTGAGGTATCCTGAATTTGAGCTGTTGCGGAGATCGGGCCCAAAGGCACTGCCACACCAGAAATCAAGAAAGACAGCCAAAAAGCTTTAACGGAGGTTGAATTATTCACCATACCACTCACACCACTTGTTGAAAATGAAATCTGGCCAATCTTAAACGATAAGCTTGCTTATAAATGTAGTTGGTTTAACAAATTCTTATAAATAGTTAAAATTATTTTAGGAAGCCAGCGATTCCCAATCACTAATCACTGATGACTACTGACTACTGACTCCTGACTAATTCCCCCAATGAAGTTTTTATTAGTTACAGATTTAGACAACACGCTAGTCGGAGATGACGAAGCAACTCAAGTTTTAAACCAGCGCTTGCAACCTGTGCGATCGCAAATTTGTTTGGTTTACGCTACCGGGCGTTCTTATGCTTCAACTTGCGAATTAATTGCCCAAAAGCAACTGCTAGCACCCGACTATTTGATCGCAGGTGTAGGTAGCGAAATTTACCAAGACGGAATCCTCGATTTAGATTGGGCGGAATATCTTTCTCAAGACTGGGATAAAATGGCGATCGCCTCTTTAGCACAGCAGTTTTCCCAGCTTAAACCCCAATCCGTAAAAGAACAAAATCCTTGGAAAATCAGTTATAGTCTGGAACCAGCAGCAGAAAATAGCTCGACAATCAACGCTTTGCAGCAAAAGTTAACTGAATCGCGACTGCCAGCTCAAATCATTTTTAGCAGCAATAGTAATGTAGATATTTTACCACAAACTAGCAATAAAGGCAATGCCCTTACTTATTTACAAAAGCGCCTACAAATTCCATCTGAAGCAACATTAGTTTGCGGTGATTCTGGCAATGATATCAGTATGTTTGAGCAGGATTTCCGGGGAGTAATCGTCGCTAATGCTCTATCAGAACTCTTAGAATGGCATCGCGAATGCGGCACTGAAAATCATTATTTAGCTAGTTCTGCTTCCGCTTGGGGAATCATGGAAGGAATGGCATATTTTTGGGAATTTTGATTGCCAAAAATTCAGTTTGGTTGGTAGCGATCGCTGAAGTCCTAAGTACAACCGCACCCCAAGCACCCCAAGTCCTGCAAACAGTTAAAATCTGTTCAGAATCTCAACCGCGTATCGATCGAACCTGCGAGTTGCGATACCATCAGCGTGTACTGCTTGATCAAACCTAATCGAACTTCACTTGAGTTACCTCAAGCGAGTTGAAGTTTATTTCCTAGCCTCTTGGGCCCAACGTAGTGGAGGGAGTCGGCTATCCCAAGATAAGTCGGCTATTCCCCGATCGCCAAAGGTTCTATAGTTAAGTGTAGCGCCTAAACCTAAATTACTCTCTCTATAAAAACTTATCTTTCTAGATGAACAAGATGTAGGTTGAGTCAACTATTTGCCCCTTTAGTTCAGTTCGCCAACGCACCGCCACATGGAACAAAATACTTTACCCGTAGAGGTGATTCTCTCTCACCCGCGCCAATATTTAGGTAGCATTCGGCTGGATTGGACGCCGCAACCGGGGAACTATGTAGATTTAGAGGGACAAACCTACGCTGTTTTGGAACGCCACCACCGCTATCAACTCAAATCCGGCCGCTACCAACTGCAAAAAATTGCCCTGTACGTGCAGTCGGCCACACCGCCGACGGAAAGAACTTTTGTAAGCGGCATCTGGGTTATCGGAGATGCTAGCTGTCGCTTTAATGCTCGATCGGAAATTCTGCGCTGTGCTGTCAATCCCAATGGCCCGTGCGACGGCTGTGGCGATTACCAAAAGTCTTGAACCATCAAGTCAATCGATTTTAGATTTTAGATTTTAGATTTTAGATTTAAGCATTGAGCCCACGGATAAATTCGGGGGCGCATTTATCGGATACAGGTTTTTTATTTCTGGACGGATGAATCACGTGGCGGGTATCCTGGATGCTTTCCGTCAGTACACAATTTCACCTCGCCCAACTGAGAAACCGAGAGTGCCGAGAATCTCGGCGTCTCCCTCAATGACAATAAACTATCAAAACCAACTAGCAACTCTGGAATCGAATTTAACTTCTTCAGGTAGGGGGTAATCTATCTTCTGATAGCTGTGCAGCACGTCGCGAATGCCAGTATGAATCAAATTTTCTATGTGCAGCAACTGTTCTGAAGAACAGCGAACCTGAACTGTTTGGTTTGACACAGACTCGCCGGAGTCGATCGCAGTATATCTATTAGGAACTCGGCTGAGCACATAAGCAATTAAATCTTGTCGCAATCCCGAAGGCGAAAAAGCTTGTTGGTATGGGTGCTTCGGATAAGACTCCAAGATAATTTCTACTTCCTCTGTGACTACAGCCAAGGTAATATTGACAAGATTTTTCTGCATTTTCCCTGTCCCCAAAGACTCGTTAACTAATATTTTTGTGATCCTTCTCGTTTTCGTCTGATTTCTCATGAATTTTAACCGGCTAATACCGCCCATCGTTCTTCGGTCATCACCAGCTCAAACTCAGAACTTACCTCTTCTATAACCCGCAGCACGTAGCAGGGAATCTTGTCGGATAAAATAGCACTTGCCACCGTACCAGTGTGAATTTCTAAGACTGCTTCTGCAGCAGCTTCAAACATCAGTCGCTGTCCCGGAAACATCACTCTTTCAAAGTACCAATTAGGAATGTTCCCAATCCGAACCACCTGAACTAGGTTGGTAACATTTGCGTAATAGCACAGAATCTGGTTGTTACCTTTATAAGATAGCTGATCAGACATTTAAAAAATCTCCACACTCTTTCAAAAACTTACTGAGACTTGGCTTTGCCTGTTAGTGGCAATTGTGAGTTTGGATCTTGACAAAAGGACAGACTTATTTTTTTTGTGTTATTCTATAGCACGAATCACATCTTCAGTTATTAATTTTTGTAGCATTGAGTAATCCTGCCAACATTGAGAGGTTTGGCGAAGAAACCCCGTTTGTTCCGGCGAAAACCCCCGGTTTGTTTGGTATGCAGGGCCTATATCCTGACTTATTAAGGTTGTTGTTCTGTTGCACCCGTTAATCGAAAATACCGTCACTTTCCCGAACTCTCCTGACAACAGATTCACTCTTTGGCAGTGGAATGGTGCTGAGAGTGCGATCGACCTTTAGATCCAGAGCTTGGAGTAAACTTTATCTAAAAAATATGAGGAAATTATGAAGACAATCATTTTTTTTGATAAATCTACTTTTGCCGAAGCAGGGATTACAATACTTAAGCAAAAACCCGGTTTTTTAGCCAAAAACTTGACTCCATCTGTGCTCCTGGGTTAATAAACCCGGTTTCTGAGGGAAATCTGCGTAAATCTTGGATTAGCAGGCCCAAACCGGGTTTTTTACCAAAAAACTTCGCTGCATCTGTGAGCTCGGATTAAAAAAAACCGTTCTTGAGGCCAATCTGTGTAACTTCTGCAGGAGTTATTCTGCCTGTAAATACGGTGATAGCCGATCGGCTTTGCAGGTAACAAAAAACCCCGACTCCCTGAGATAATCTCTAGAATTTCTAGGGAATCAGGGTTTAAATGAACGAATCACCGATCGATCTCAAAGCTAAATCAAAAAAATGAGGAAATTATGAAAATAGCCGGAAAAACTAGCACTTTCCTCGACCCCTAAACCCGGCTTAATAACATAATTGCGTAATTTTCGCAAGAATCAAGGGAATGAGAAAGCGGAGTTTTGAGCCTCATCCGGCTTTAATGCCTCTTTGATTCTGCCGTCGGGCTGGGCCGACTTTGTTTGTCTAGTAGCGGTTTCAAATGCCGAGTTTGATCTGCTATCTGCGATGTATTTTACCCGAGTTTAAGCTGTCGCGCATTTAAATTGTATATTAAGGGCGGGCGGGACGCTAGGGCCCCTACTCCCCACAAGACTTTAATTTTTTTTGACCTACAATTTAAATGCCGCCACAGCTTAAAGCAACGGTTCCCAACCCAGAATTTCCGCCACTTGCTGTGCCAAACTCAAAGGATCGAAAGGCTTTGCAATCACCCCCGCTACCCCCAAATCAGCAAATTTGCTCAAATCCATCGCCTGCACCTTAGCCGTCAGGAAAATCACCGGAATCCCCCGAGTAGCAACATTGTTTTGTAGCAAACCAAACAGAGTAAGTCCGTCCATATCCGGCATCATCACATCTAGTAGAATAGCGTCAGGGAGTTGAGTTTCAGCTAACAGCAATCCTTGGCTGCCGCCTGGTGCGCTTAGTACAAACCAGCCGCCTAAATGTTCCAGACAAGCCTGAATCACGCTGCAGAGGTTTTTTTCATCATCAATGACCAGAATGCGCTTTGCTGACATAATTAAAACTCAAATTTTAAATTAATCATGGTAAACCGAAAAAAAACTTAGGCACGCTGCCTCATCAACCGGGTTTCTTGAAAGATATAGCAAAAGGAAGAAGCGATAAAATTAAGAGTTTCCGCACTTAAAAACGTCCTAATCGTCGGGCGCTGTTGATAGATTTTGCCGCTTACCTACTTAAGCCCTGAACATAAAAATCGACCTATCAGCCTCCCAAAATCATCCTACCCGCGTGGGTTGCCAGGAACTTGAGCTTTCGCGAGATATTATCAAAGCAATCTCAAACCTCCAAACTTTTTCCTCCCTCGCCTTCCAACGGTGCAGGGACTGTGAAATAGAAACTGCAGCCTTGTGAGACAACACTTTCGACCCAAATTCTGCCCCCGTGCTGCTGTACTATGCTGCGACAGATAGCCAAACCCAAACCCGTACCTCCTTTTTGGCGGGAGTCAGAAGCATCGACTTGTTGAAACCGTCCAAAGATTGTTTCTAGTTTATCTGCCGGAATCCCCCGCCCTCGATCTTTGACTTCAAATAAAACCCGCTCGCCCAAATCTTCCACCCTGAGAGTTACTGTACTTCCAGGAGCGGAGAATTTAATCGCATTGCTCAACAAATTTACCAGCAGTTGAACGATTCTGTCGGGGTCAGCCCAAATTTTTGCTGTTCCGGGCAAAATCAACAAATCAATGTTATTTTCAGCAGCCACAGAAAGTACAGCTTCGGCAGACTTCCGCATCAAAACCTGGGCATCGCACCACTGCTTGACGAGGATAACTTGGCTCGAATCGAGCCGTTCTAAGTCGAGAATATCGTTGACCAAACGCACTAACCGTTCGGTATCGCTCGAAGCGATTTCTAACATCTGTTTGGCAGTTTCCGGTTTATTTTTCAGTACCCCAGCCGCCAGCAAACCTAAAGAACCGCGAATCGAGGCAAGTGGCGTTCGCAGTTCGTGGCTGACAATCGAAATAAACTCATTTTTCATTTTTTCAATTGCCCGACTTTCTGTGATATCTGTGACTGTGCCCACGTGACCAATTAGTTGAGCTTTGTCGGAAAAAATCGGAGCTGTTTTAAGCCGACAAAACCGAATGGTTCCGTCTCGCTGGATGTGGCGAAATTCGCCGGAAAATTCCCCATCTAGCGATTGCGATTGAGACCACTTAGACAGAATTAGTTTGAGGTCTTCGCGGTGAACAAACCGCATCCAGCCGTTTCCTAAAGCCGCTGCCGATGTGAAGCCACCAATTGCTTGACAGCGAGGATTTGTATAGGTACATTTCCCCTCAGTATCGATTTTGAAAATGCCCACGGGGGAACTCTCGCTCAGAGAGCGAAATAAAGCTTCGCTTTCCCGGAGTTCTGCTTGAGAGCTTTCTAGTTCTCTGGTTCGCTGCAAAACTCGCATTTCTAACCGTTCGTTGAGCTGTTGGAGGGTAGCTTCAGCAAGTTTGCGATCGCTAATATCGCGGTGGACTGATACCCAGTGGGTAAACTCACCATTTTCGTCCGCTATGGGGACAATGCTCATTTCTACCCAAAATTCCGTCCCGTCTTTGCGGTAATTGATCGAGTCAACCCGCACCGGCTGCCAGGTTTTCAAAGCTGTCCGAACTCGATGGAGACTGGCGCGATCTGTTTTTTCACCTTGGAAGATGCGTGGCGTTTTGCCCACAACTTCTTCTAGTGTATAGCCGGTCATTCGCGTGAAAGCTGGGTTGACATAAATAATTCGCGGCCCCGGTTCCTCAATCGGTTCAGCTTCGGTAATTAACACGGCGTCGTTAGTGGTGGTGACTGCTGATTCCAACAGGCGCAACTGCAATTCTCTAGCTTTGCGATCGGTAATTTCTCTAACAGTCCCCACCATCCGCACTGGATCGCCGGCTTCGTTGTAAAAAAACTTACCTTTTCCCTCCATCCAGTGAATGCTGCCGTCGGGCCAAACCACGCGCTTTTCGTGACAGTAATCTCCTCGCTGGGCGATCGCCTGATTGATAGCATTCTCCATATTTTTAAAATCTTCTGGGTGAACGCAAGCTGCAAAACTTTGATAAGTTCCGGCAAAAGTCCCTGGGGCCAACCCAAACAACTCTTCGTGTTCCCTCGACCAAACTATCTGATTTTTCTGCACGTCCCAGTCCCAAAATCCAATTTTGGTAGCCGACAAAGCTAAGCTAAGCTGCTGATTGATTTTCCGCAGCTCAATGCTAGTAATAGCAACTCGAAGTTCTCTGGCTATTTCGATTTCGCACTGCTGCCAAGGCAAAGATTTTGACCTCACATTTTCTTGCCACAACTCAAAGGAAATGCGAGGAGAAATTAATCGGGTGCCATCCGGTTTAAATTCAATTTTTCCCTCTGGTGGACCTGCCCAGTTGACAGTTTGAAGTGCTTCGGGACGGAACCACAAAATGTAATAATTTTGCATCTCGGACATGGCAAGCACCAGTAAACCGCTAGCAAATTCTTGAAAATTATCGGCGGGCGGATACAGTTTTGAGAGAGAATCTGTATAAAAAACCTCATTATTTATTTGAGTTTTTATCCAAGCAATTAAGTTTTCGATTTCTACCAATTCCGGGGTTTGCCCGATGGTTGTTAAATTTTCATTGGCACACACAACTCCACCGGTAGCACCCACTAAGGCAAGCAATTCATCTCGGTAGGTTAGTAAACCTTCTACAAAGCAGTTTTTTTGATAAATTTCCGTGATAAATTTTTGGCAAAGTGCTTTTAAATAAATAGCATATTCCCGGTTTTCGCTATCTTGTTTATAGCTGAGTTCTAAATTCACAAACTTCGCTAGTAGTTCGCAAGCAGTTCTTGTTTCGTAGTTGACATACTTTCGTGTTGGATGGTGACAGGCAATCAATCCCCAGAGTTTTTTATCTTTGATTAATGTCAGAGTCATGCTAGCAGCGACGTTCATATTTTTGAGATATTGAACGTGGCAAGGCGAAACTGTTCTCAACAAAGATCCGCCCATATCTAAAGGGCTACCCGTCAGCGGATTGCAGTGAGGAATTAGTTCGACAGGCTGACAGTTAATATCGGGAATAAACCGAATTAAATTCATGCTGAACAGGTTTCTTGCTTGGGCGGGAATATCGGTAGCCGGATAGTGCAGTCCCAATAAAGGAGCCAAACTTTCTACTTTGTCTTCGGCGACAACTTCCCCCGCCCCGGTGGCATCAAATTGATAGACGATCGCTCGATCGAAACCGATGATCCTCCGCACTTCTTCAACTGCTGTCTGACACAGCACTTGCAGGTTTGGTGTTTTGTGGATTTTGTCGATCGGCTCTTGGACTAAATTATAACAATTGAAACAATCGCTCGTTTTTGGAGAAACAACCGACTCTAGTTCAACAATTAATGCTGAATTTGATTGATGTAGCGTCCCCTCAAAAAAAGACTGGCGGTCTTGACTTTTGAATGATAATCTGATACCATTACGTTGGTCTTTTTCAAATAAAGCTTTTTCAATAGCCTCAATTTCCTCAGTCTCGACAAATTCCTCTAAAAATTTATCCAAAAGTTGTTCGGGGTAAAGGCCCATCGCCTCAAAAGTATTGTTGCTAACTTGCAAAATTTTTAACGCCGGAGATTCCAGCACCAAAAGGATGCCGTGAGGTTGAATCGAACCTGGGGCGTAAATTAGTTCGCAGTCGCTGTTATTGAGAGTGCCTGTGTCTGAGGGCAATACCATCGCTTTCATCTGATTAATATTTCTCTAAATTAGCCTGTGTTCTCGATCGGCGGGCTAGCATTAATCAACAGCACCGCGTCGCAATCACACAATCTAACCATCCCCAGTCTTGGCTAAGGCTTCCTAATTTGTTTCGGACACGCACTGCATATTTGCTCCTAGTTATCCCATTTTAAAAAAAGAATACAACTGTAGGTACGTGCTCGAAACCCATATCTCATCAGCCATTCCCAGTTCTTCAATTCTTTAATTTTTTAAATCTAAAATGGGATTAGCGCTGTGCCTGAGCCAGTCTGTTTCTCAGTTGAGTCCGCTCCAAACGATTCAGGAGGCGAGCAATTAATTCCGGTTTCACGATCGGCTTGTTAACGTAGTCGTCAGCACCTGCGACAAACATTTGGCGCACGGTTTCCGACTCGGAATGAGCTGTCAAAAATAGCACGGGGAGCTTGCTCCAGCGCAAATCGTTGCGAACTGCCAAACACAGCTCGATACCGCTGTAACCGGGCATCTCCACATCTAAAATTAGCAAATCCGGACAAGTCGTTTCGAGTACCTCCCAGAACTTTTCGGGATCGTCCAATGTTGTTACTTGAAATCCCCAAGGTTGGAGAATCACTTGCAGTGCAGCCAATAGATGCACGTCATCGTCTACCACCATAACTTTAGCTTCAGCAGGGCCAGTCTGGTCGAGTAGTTGGGCGACTGCTTTGAGTATATCTGCTGGGGGGATAGATTTGTGTAAAAAGCCCGAAGCTCCCAAACGAGCAACTTCTATTCGATCGCTCAATTGATTGTGCCCGCTAAAAACCATTACCGGAATTTCGGGCTTTTCACTGCGGAGTTCGGCTAATAGAGAAAGTCCGTTTTCCTGAGATCTGGAAAATGTCAAATCCAGCAAAATCGCGTCGGGAGGCTGTTGAGAAATCGCATTTCTAGCCGCTTGCGGAGAGTTGGCGACTTCTATCTGGAAGTCGGAACCGGATGCTACTGTTTTGAGTCGATCGCTCCCAAAAGTATCATCATCAACAACCAGCATTCGGCGCTTTTGGGAAACCGCAGGAACTAAATCGCCTTCCGGTTCGGGCGACGGGCGATCGAATATCTGTTTGAGCTTATGCAGAAATCCCTCAATCTGCTGAGCCGTCCCCGGTTTCAAGATGTTTTCAGCCTTGAACCAATGTTCTATCTGGCGCGCCACTTCCGAACCTTGCGGCAACCCTAACGTTCCCAAAGAACCGACTAATTTGTGAGCTTGAGACTGGGCTTCTTGGCGCAGTTCGCCCTCCAAGCTTCCGTTTTTCAGTTGAGCGATCGCGCGATCGAATATCGCCACCTTTTCTATAAAATTAGCTTTTAAATTTTCCCGCATTTGGGCAATCGCATTCAAGACTTTGAGACGGCGCTCGTCTTTATTTAATTCCTGGCTCGACCCGCTGGATGCAGTAGATAAAGTCTCTTGAGTTTTAGCAGTTTCTGCCGTTTCCTGCCCAACTTGTGGGCTCTCAATCTCCTCCGGCAGACTTTTGAGCCGATAGCCCAATCCGTACACAGTTTCCACTAAATCTACAGTCATCCCGGCTGCTTTCAGCTTCTGCCGCAGCCCCTTGATGTGAGCAGTAACGGCTTCTTCTTGAGGAAATTCGCCGGCCGACCAAATGCGATCGAGGATGGCGCTGCGACTGAAAATGCGCCGAGGATTTCTCAGGAAAAGTTCTAGCAAATTGTACTCTTTAGGAGTCAAGTGCAGCACTTTTTCGGCATAAGTTACTTCCGTAGTGTCCGGGTTGACTTGCAGTTTTTCCCATGTCAAATTTGTACTTGACAAAGTTGCCTTACCCCGGCGCAGCAAAGCCCGAATTCGAGCGATTAATTCTTCGAGATTAAAGGGTTTGACCACATAATCGTCTGCACCGGCCTCTAAACCTTGGACTCGATCGTTGCTGCTATCTAGCGCTGTCAGCAGTAATATCGGCATTTGGCAGCCGGACGATCGCAATTTTCGACACAAACTAATGCCGTCGAGTTTAGGAATCAGCACATCCAAAACAATCAGGTCGTAATCGTATGCCTGCACCAAATGCAACGCTGTTTCACCGTCTGCTGCCGCATTCACATTGTAATTGTGAGACTCCAGCGCTTGAGTTAGCAAACTGACTGTAACTGTGTCATCTTCTACCAGCAGGATTTTCATAAACGTCACCTGTCCTTCCAACTATTATTGGAATTTTTTAGAGGTTTTTGGGGCTAATTAAATAGCCTTTTTACAACTGAATGGAAAAATTCCCCACCTTCAGTATAACAAATATTATTCTTGAAATAGTATAAGTGTCAATTATTCTTGTGATTTTATTTGTTTTCCTATCGTAATATTTCATTAGATTCTGGCTTGGATTTTAGGGCTTTTTGGACTTCAACGCCTGCTGAATTTTTTGAATCAAATATTGCGAGGAATCTTGATTTCTCACTAAATCTTCCAACTCGGAAGCCGCCACTTCTGTGTGTTCTATTTCTCGAACTAAAGAATCAGGGGTAACACTTTTTATGACTCCCAAAGGTTCTTGGATAGCGGTCAACGAATTGAAATTTTTTTCCGCTATTAATTCTTCCAACTCTAATAGGGCCATTTCGGCGCGATCGATCTTGATAGTCACGGATTTAGCCACATTAGCACCCGCTCTTGCTGCCTCCGTGAGTTCGTGAACTCGAAGTTTAAATCGGCTGGCAATTTGCTCCATTTGAGTCCCCAATTCAAAAGTTTTACTTGCCAGTCTGCCAATTTCTAGACTCACTTTGCTCAGGCCGCTAGGCTGACTTCCCATTTGATTGGTAACTACAGCCACCTGTACTGCTAAATGCCTGACTTGTTCGATCGCCTCCCGGATGGTTCGGGAAGTGCGGTTAACCGTTTCTAAATCATTAGCTATGGCTTTGCCCACGCCCAAAATTTTATCTGTATTGTTGCAAATAGAATTAGCACCTTGAAAAGTAGCTTGAAATGCTTGGCGACCTTCCGAAGAAATCAGTTTTGCAATCCTCACAAATCGCTGATTCATTTGAGCAATTTCTTCAGCTTGTTTGACCAGCGCCGCTTGATGGGAATTCGGATTGACCTGGGATTTTTCTGCTTGACGTTGGTAGCTTTTTAAAAGTTCCTTACATTCATGAACTTTCGCTCTTTCTTGTTGAATCAGCGCCAAATACTTGTGTCTTTCTAGTCTGTATTTTTGAATAGCTTTGTTGGTTTGTGCTAAAATCTTTGACTGGGCAATCACCAGAGTATGAATGTTCAAAAGGCGGTGGCTCTGGTCTTCCATTACCACAATTATCGGTTCATAAATTAAGTCTCTATGCCTGTTGAAAGACGCTTGGACAGCATCGTCAATTTTCCAGTTTTCCGAAAGCAGCAAAGGCGGAATTCTAATAAAATCTAACAAGGCTCGAATCGGGTGTGACCCGTAAAGTTCTACGCGATCGGGAAAACTCATTTGCTCTCGAAATTTGACGCGAGAAATCATGCCCAATACCTGTGATTCATGAGTAATAATGACTCCCGGCAGGTCGGGTTCTTGCTCAAATCTTTCAGCCACTACCTGTCCTAGAGTTGCAGCGCTCACTTGGAAGTCGTGACACGGCAGATGTCCGATCGTGAAATCGGGGGTGAGTTGAGTTGGATTGCTCATTTACCCGGATAGTGTTAAGTACAAGTTAACAAATTATATATTAATATTATAGCTGGCAAAAGTATAGTCATTTATAGACATGGGGGGCGTTAAGTCCCTCCCCTTTCACTTTTGCTTTGAGCGGATCGACCCGCCTCGGCTGAACTACGCAGCTCCCTATCCCATTGCGGAACGCATTTGGGATTGCTTTTCTGAGAATATTGTACGCTGCATTCACATCGGAATTAATTAGCTGACCACTCGACGTTTTGTACAAACCCCGCTTAATCCGTTTACCAGTAAACACAGGCTCTTTTTCTGTTTTTCCATAAACAGGAATTGGGTCTAAACCTAAAAAACTGGATCGGGATGTGTAGGATTCTTCCTGCACAATTACTGTGATTCCCGCCAACCGAGCTTTGTACTCCAACATTTCAATTAATCGAGAGTGAGGAATACTAACAAAGTTTTGATTGGTTTGCTTCCCTAACTCGATTTCTGTTTTCCACTGCGCGTTCTTGCCAATTACTAGCGTCCCAATCTGCTTGGTGAGCAAAAGGTTAATAATTAGACGGCTAGCATGATGTAAGTAATTATCAACTTTTTGATAGCGACAGCGAGTTAAGCGCTGAATCCGGGGTGAAGTTTTGCGATTCCCTTTTAAGTGGGATTGCAATCGTGCTTTCCGCTTGTTGTAGAACTGGTTAATCGATTTCAATGGTCGCCCGTTAATCAACAAAGGGATAAATCCCGGTTGATTTGAAGTTAACGCCACTAAATTATCCAGTCCCAAATCAATACTAGCTACAGAGTTGGCATTGCCAAGGGTGGACTCCGCTTCATCATAAATCACCTCAATTACATAGGAATCACATTTCGGAACCAGTCTAACTTGACAAATCTGGTTGGGATTGAGTTGGGTTTTAATTGAAAGTTCAGTGCCGGAAAGTTTAATAATTCCTTTCTTCAACTGTTTGCTGCTAATTGCTTGAATCGTGTATACTAGAAGGTTTCGCCCTTTAGTCTTATCTTTGTACTTTGGCAATTTTGGGCTACCCGTGAATCTTGAAGAGTCAGCTTTGTAAGCTTTAACGGCTTCAAAAAACGATTTCCAATTCTTGTCTAGCACCATCAAGATTTGCTGACTAACTTTAGCAGGCAAAGCCTTGTATGCTTCATGAGACTTCATCAATCGGTTCATTTCGTTATAACTGACATAACCCCATCCATAAATAAAGCTCTGACGAATGACGTAATTGGCGGCATTGTAGAGGTTTTTGGACTTGAAAGCTAGTTCGTCTATTTGGGCGAAACGGTGTTCCGTGGATTTAATGATGTGCCTCTCTGTTAGCTGCATTTGAGACTTCCCTTCTTTGGGCTGTGCGTATTTCTTGTTCAACACTCATAGCGATATGATACCATTCTTGTTTATAATGGCTTATAAACTCAACGAAGTTTTACAATACTGGAATAAGATTGTTGAAAGTAGTCAACGACCCAGCACGGAAGTGACTGGGCTTCGGGCCTAAAACTTCATTTTTAGTTGACCAGCCTGACACCTTTGATGTCTAGGTTTTTTGAGTAATGACACCAAGCGGATGCGTAGCTAGTCCCCTGTTCTGTCGTTAAGGGTTAAACATTTTTATTTGGGTTAAGGACGTACCATTAGCCGAATCAGCTCAGAAAACAAAGGCGCGTGCTAACTTCACCCCAGCAATGGGAGTGGAATTGCTTAGTTTCCCTCAACAACCCGGTTCACAAACACAACCAGAAGCGATCGATTATACAGCCCTATCCCTTCCCCCTGTTTCCTCCTACCGCTTTCGCGCTCGTAAAACGCTGAAGTGGGGGTTACTCGCCCAGAAGAAAGAGGACAACTATAGGGAAAAATTAACTCTCTGACCCTGGGGCCTTCTATTACCTAGTGTCTGACTATTGTCATCTCAAGTCTGTTGGATCGGCCACGCCAGTTGTCCCACGGGTTCCGTCCTCACAACAGGGGCATTCATATTTTGTTCTTTAAAACAACCGGGAAAATATCTAGATTGAAACCAAAAACCTTAAATCGGACTTTGCCGCTAGCAACCTTTGAGGCTGCTTACCAGTTGTTACAGCAAATGGCTGAAATCCCAGGGGCGATTTGGCTGACCGACGATGCGATCGCTGATTCTCAAAATCTGGAAAATTCGTCGGAAAGGTTTGCAGCAGTAGTATCAGACCATTTTAGCGCGCTGCTGCGGGGCAATCTATTAGATGAGTTCGCAACAAACGGACACAAGCACAGCGAAAAAAATCTCTATTCGCAATTGAATGTGCAGTTGACTTTCGACCCTGGGGCGATCGCCAATTTCCTGTCTACCCTCGCAGACAAACTCGCAGAAATAAAGCCCGCACCCCCGTGGAAAATTGACATTCGCGCCATCAAACAAGCAATTAAAAATATACAGCCCAACTCGGCCGTTCTTCAAAGCGAATTCACCCTAAATTTGCTGGATATTCTAGCTGCTAAGGCCAGCCAAAATAATCGCCTGCCCCTACACAGCCAAACAGAAATAGAGGGAAAATCAGCGCCCAAAATTATAGATCCAGAAACGCTACAAAGCCAGATTGCCGAAGCCGTCAATCAATTACAAATTGCCAGTCCCTGCATTTCATTTTGTCAGCCAGTAGAAGATGCTTTGCAGCAACAGCTTGAACAAGAGCGACTTTTGAATCAGGTGACAACTCAAATCCGCCAGAGTTTGGAATTGCCTGTAATTTTGTCAAAAGCAGTCGAGCAAGTGCGAGAGTTTTTGGAGGTTGATCGCCTGTTAATTTATCAATTTGAAAAAGTGCCAGCGCCGCACAAGGCCGAGTTAGCTAAAGAAAATCCTGCGGCAGTTTCTGGGTGTGGCGAAATCATAGCAAATTCCGGGTCTTACTTGTATTTAGGTCGTGTAACTTACGAAGCTTTAGCTAACGATACTATCTCGTCTGTACTGAATTTTAGTGAAGACGCGCAGTGTTTTACCAATGGAGTCCTTGACCGAGAAAAATATCGCAAAGGTTTGGCTTTGTGCGTCGCGGATGTGGAAACAAGTTACTCTTCGCAGCCTTGTTTTTTAGAGTTGATGCGGCGGGCGAAGGTGCGGGCAAAGTTGCTAGTGCCGATCGTAGTTCAAGACGACTTGTGGGGGCTGCTAATTGCCCACCAGTGTACTTTTCGCGAGTGGGAAGAAAGCAAAAAAACATTTTTGCGACAAATAGCAGAACATTTGGCGATCGCGATTTACCAAGCCGAACTTTATGCACAAGTCCAGCAGCAAAAGCGCACCTCAGAACAGCGCGTAATAGAGCGCACGCGAGAACTGCGCGATGCACTGGTTGCAGCCCAGTCTGCCAGCCTCGCCAAGAGCGAATTTTTGGCAGCTATGAGCCACGAATTGCGGACTCCTCTGACTTGCGTCATCGGCATTTCTGACACGCTGCTGCGGTGGTCTTACGGCAAAGTTGGCAGTAAAGAAGTGCCAGTGCAAAAGCAGCGACAGTACCTGCAAACTATCCGAGACAGTGGCGACCACTTATTAGAATTAATTAACGATATTTTAGATTTATCGCAAGTAGAAGCGGGAAAAGCAGTATTAAAAATTAGTGAATTTTCACTTTCTAAATTAGCTTCTCAGAGCCTGCACGCCCTCAAAGAAAAAGCTGCGGCTAAAGGCGTGGAACTGCTGCAAGAACAGCGGATAAAACAAGAGTGCGATCGCTTTATCGCTGACCCGCGCCGCTTGAGACAAATTCTCTTCAATCTATTAGGAAATGCGATTAAGTTTACTCCCAAAGGCGGGCGAGTCATCCTGCGAGTTTGGGTGACAGAAGATAAAAATCGAACGTCGGCAGTGCGGCATCCCGGTACTGCACCTGCAGGCAGCACCGCTGTTTTTCAAATCAAAGATACCGGCATTGGAATACCCGAAGATCAGCGATCGCTGTTGTTTCAAAAATTCCAGCAGTTGGATTCCCCCTACCGCCGGGAATACGGCGGCACCGGTCTGGGATTAGCCTTAACTAAACAGTTAGTAGAGCTTCACGGCGGTGCGATCGAAGTCAAATCTCAAGTTGATGTCGGCTCTACTTTTACCGTTTTTATACCCATCCAAACTCTAACCAAAGATGAATCCACAAAATTAACCTATGAAAAATCTAATTCATCTTTACCGCTGCATTATTCCTCGCGCGGTAGCCTCGTACTCGTGGAAGAAGATGAAGAAACTGCCATGCTGATTTGCGATATCCTGACAGCAGCAGGACTGCAAGTGGTGTGGATGATTGAAGGTTCAGCGGCGGTGGAACAAATTGAACTTTTGCAGCCGAATGCTGTGATTGTCGATATGCGTTTGCCCGGTATGAATGGCTGCGAAATAATTCACCAACTGCGCGAAAAACCCGCTACTGAAAATATCAAGATTCTGGCTTTAAGCGCTAATGAAATTCCGCCCGATCAGATATCTTTTGTGACGGCGGGAGCTAACGATTGTTTGGCTAAACCGATTCATCCTGAGCAATTGCTGGACAAAATTATTTCTTTAATGGCTGGGATTGGTAATGGGTAATACAATTTTAGATTTTAGATTTTAGATTTTAGATTGGGGAATGACCACGAATTTCAAAGGTGGTACCCGCCACGTGATTTATCCCTGGAATCAATCCAAAATCGAAAATAGAAAATCCTCAAGAAAGAGCATTTATCCGTGGGCTCAATCTAAAATCTAAAATCTAAAATCTAAAATCGATTGACTCATTGGATATGGGTTGGGATATGGTCTACAGTTACATTCTTTTTTTGAACTGGTATAATTTGTAATTCCCAATTACCAATTCCCCATCCGCAATTCCCCATGATTAATTGTCAAATTCCTACAGGATTAATTGTTTCTTGTCAAGCACCTGCTGATTCGCCGCTGCACGATCCGATCGTAATTGCGGCAATGGCTCGAACCGCTATCAATCGAGGTGCATCGGGGGTGCGGATTGACACTCCGGCTCACATTGCAGCAGTGCGAAAACAGATATCCGCTCCCATAATTGGGATTTGGAAGCAGCAATTGCCGGGATGCGAGATTTACATTACTCCTCGGTTTGAAGACGCGCGGGCGATCGCCACTTCGGGAGCCGATATTATCGCCGTTGATGCTACTCTGAGAAACCGTCCTCCCGGCGAAGAGTTAAAGACGTTAATCGCGCGAATTCACAGTGAATTGGGCAAATTAGTGATGGCGGATGTAGATACAATAGAAGCTGCGATCGCGGCAGCCGAAGCTGGTGCAGATACTGTAGCAACTACTCTTTTTGGCTATACTTCCCAGACGGAAAAATTTTCGCCGCCGGGATTTGATTTGGTTGCGGAAATGGTAGAAAAGCTTAAGGTTCCCGTTATCTGCGAAGGCGGGATATCGGGGCCGGAAATGGCTAAAAAAGCCTTGGATTTAGGAGCGGCGGCTGTTGTTGTTGGGACAGATATTACTGGGATTGATCTTAAGGTGACAGCCTATAAGTCGCTGATGGGGAAGGAAGTTCGGCAACGGATTGTTTAACGGATGTAACGGATGTAACGGATGTAACGGATTGAAGGAAGTTCGGCAACGGATTGTTTAACGGATGTAACGGATGTAACGGATTGAAGGAAGTTCGGCAAGGGATGTAACGGATGTAACGGATGTAACGGATGTAACGGATGTAACTTATATCTTGCACCCTTCTCAATTAGCTTTTTAGGAACAGGCTTTTCGGCCTGTTCCACAAGAAAATATACTCTTTGTGGAACGGGCCCCAGAGCCCGTTCTTGAGAATGGTGCAAGATGTGAGATGTAACGGATTGAAGGAAGTTCGGCAACGGATTTTTTAACGGATGTAACGGATGTAACGGATTGAAGGAAGTTCGGCAACGGATTTTTTAACGGATGTAACGGATGTAACGGATTGAAGGAAGAAGGGAGAATAAATATTCGGCGATTGAAATCGCTTGTAAGGAAACGAAACGCGCAAGGTAAGGGTGGGGAATATCGGGCGATTTCTATCGCCCTTTATCAGGGGAAGTTGCTAAATCAGTGCGCCGTTGATAAAGCTGCTAACTACAGCCAAGGCGATCGCCCCCAGTACCGCGCTCCAAAGGCCCATCCGCAAACTAAATCCTTCAACTAGCTTCGCAGCCGAGGCAAAAACAATCACATTCATTACAAAAGCAAACGCGCCGGAAAGCAATCCCAGCGTCAGTAGGTTCGGCACGAAAAAAACTGCTTTCAGAATTGGCAAAATTAAAACATTCAACATTCCCAAAACCGCAGCGGAAATTACTGCTTTCGGTGTGCTGTCAATTTCTACGCCGATCGGCAGTTGAGAAATTAGCAGCAAGCTGCTACCCGTCACCAGCCAAGCAATCAAAAAATCGATCGGTTCCACAGCGCCCCTACCTCCTTAACAGTTGAATTGTCAGAAAAACCTGATATTTAACATACATCTTATATAGCTTAATTAAACAATCCGGCTGATTCGTCTGCCAATCGACAGAATTTATGTCTGTTACTAAAGAGTGAGAAGTTATAATCCCTGTAATCATCGGCCCAATCATCCGGATGGGGCCCGTATCAACCTGTTAGTTGAATAAAAAGAGCAGATTAATTAATATGGCTGGCGATTTTTCTTTTAACTCTAAAGTCCGATTCGACAAAAATGGCTTGGACAATGCTTCACGGCAACGCAGCCGATCGCTCCAAGTTATGATTTTTATGCTGCTCGTCACTACCTTGATGGCGCTACCAATATTTCGTCTAGCCGAATTGCAACTGGTACAGGGAGCCTACAACCGACAACGGGCGGAAAATAACCGCATTCGCCCTGTTTCAGTCCCAGCGACTCGCGGTCAAATTTTAGACCGCAACGGCAAAATTTTTGCGGCCAGCCGCGTATCTCGATCGGTCTATGTGTGGCCAAAAGAGCGATCGGCCAAAGAGTGGCAAGAGATCGCCGCTACACTGGGCCCGATCGTCAAACTTCCGGCAGCCGAAATTGTCAAAAAAATCGATGGAGCCGGCTACAAATCAGCGCTACCAGTGCGAATTAGTAAAGATATCGATGTCGGTACTTTCGTCGCTTTGGGAGAACAAGCTAATACTTTGCGGGGAGTTGAAATTCGCGTAGAATCGAGCCGAGACAATCCCCACCAGCAATTAGCAGCTCACCTTTTGGGGTACGTCGGCGAAGCTAGTTTAGAGCAATTAAAAGCTAATCCTGCATATCCGATGGGGATGCTCGTGGGTCAAATGGGAGTGGAAAAATTAGCCAATTCAACTTTAGAGGGCGTTTGGGGAAACCGTTTAATCGAGGTGAATGCTAAGGGCGAGGAAATCCAAGATTTAGGTGTAAAAGACCCTATTCCCGGCAAACCGGTGCAGCTAACTTTAGATTTAGATATGCAGAAAACTGCAGAAAAAGCTTTGGGCGATCGCCTGGGTGCAGTTGTGGCGATCGACGTAAAAACCGGAGCTCTTTTAACAATGGCTAGTTGGCCGACATTTGACCCCAATATTTTCACCCGCAAGGTGACTCAAACAGAATGGGAGCGGCTGCAAGGGCCAGAAAAACCGTTTTTAAATCGAGCCGTTCAAGGTTATCCAGTCGGTAGCACTTTTAAAATTGTCACTGCTATAGCGGGGATGGAGTCGGGCAAGTTTTCTCCTGACTCGACTGTGGCCACTTCTTCTTCAATTACGATCGGCGGAATTTCTTTTAACGAACACAGCGGCGGTTACGGCGTTATCGGTTTCCGCGACGCTTTAGCCTACAGCAGCAATACGTTTTTCTATCAAGTAGGTATGGCTGCTGGCCCCGAACAAATGGCAAAAGCGGCTAAAGCGATGGGCATTGGCGGTACTATTAATTTAGACCTTTTGGGGTTGGAATCCGCCAATCACGGTCAAGTTCCGGTACCAGCAGAGAAACAGAAAATGTATGGGGAAGATTGGTATGTTGGGGATACGGTAACAATGTCGATCGGTCAAGGTTTGGTACTTTGTACTCCCTTAGAATTGGCTGTGATGGTGTCAACTGTTGCTAATGGCGGTTATCGAGTTCAGCCGCATTTATTGGCTTCTCAAACTAACACTCCTATTACCAAAAAAGTTCCCACAGGTATTAAGCCTGCCACTTTGAATGTTGTTCGCGAGGGATTGATTGACGTGGTGAAAAAAGGTACTGGCAAACGCATGAATGATGGTACTATTCCTTTAAGTGCTGGTAAGACTGGGACGGTGGAAATGCCCGGTCATCCTGACAATTCTATGTTTGTGGGTTTTGCTCCCGCTGACAAACCGGAAGTTGCGATCGCAGTTATAGTTGAAGGCGGCGGATTTGGTTCTGTATCGGCGGCACCAATTGCTCAAGAGGTATTCCGAACCTATTTTCAAAAGCAGGGTTTTAAACCTACTAATAAGCCTCTCTAGTCATTCGTTAATAGTTGACTGTTGGCTGTTGACTGTTCTCAGTTTGTCCCATACTTCGATCGCACTATTCTTGATATATTGGAAAAGTGCGATCGATCAAAAGTTTTCCCCTACCAATCGTCTCACTTCCACGGTTGATAAATTCATCATTTGCGCTACCTGTTCCCGACTCATTCCAGAATTTAAGAGTTGAGTTACGAGCGATCGTAATGTTGACTCCGCTGCCAGTCGTGCTTGCTCAGATTGTTGAAAGGCTGACTCCGCTGCTAGTCTGGCTTGTTGCTCAGCGAGTCGTCCCAGTTTTTCTTCCTTATGAGTCTTCAAAAACTCACCCGTTTCAGGAACTCTAAACCTCAATTCTCCTGAAATTAGATGCAATTCCAGTCCCAGCACTTCACTGAACAACCACAGCGTATCGAAAGCGATATTGTTGGCAGCAATCGGCTCGTACTGATTGTTTATTAGACGTACTCCCTGTAAAATCGGATTTAGGTAATCTCCCGACGGATCGTACTGAAAATATTCCCTAACTCCCAAAGCTCGATAAATTTCCGGTTTGGTTTCTTGGTCTTTCGTCTGAGTTGTTTCCGAAGTAATTTCTAACACAAAATCTGGAGTAATTCCGCCTTCTTCCCAAACTTTATAATTATCCCTTTTGCGGTTGGCAACTCCAAACACCACATAAATATCGGGAGCAACAACCGCTTGGTTGTTCCCTTGTTCATAATAAATGAAAGAATTGGCTGACACGTAAACATCAGAACGTTCTTGAAAGTAAAGCTTGACAGCTTCAACGCTGTAAGTCATGTAATCGCGCGTGATGTCGCTTTCAGCCATCGGCTCTCCGTCGCTGCTGGGATATTCAATTTCTAGTTGTTCGACTTGAGTTAAAATTGTCATTTTTCAATTTTCCTCAAAGTTAATTAATTTAATGGTAGCATTCTGTCAGGTTTGAGAAAGTTTCAATATCCTCAAAAAAATCAACAGCGGTAAGGTGTGCACTGCACACCTACATAATTAGGTGCTGCGTCCTGGACTGTAAGGCTGTTAAGATGGTGTACAGATACAGACTCTTTAAATTCTAATTAATCCCTCTGTCTAAAATAATCATTTCCGAACCAACAACCGGACTTCTAGCTATTAACTTGCCTTCCATATTCGCAATTTCTAACTTGCTGAAATCGAGTGAATTAGCCTCCTTCCACATCTTCGTTGCTAGTTGATTTTGCTCAACTTCGCTGAGTTTGTACCAATCTTCAGCGACTTTTACTGTCAAAATGCTGCTGGAAAAATTAGCTTGAACAGACTCAACTAAACCGCCGCCCAGTCGATTCTTAATGTCAGTAACTTGATTTTGAATCGCAGCAATCAGAGACTGTTCGGGCGTCAGCGGCGGCGGTGGGATAATTTCTACTGGTTGGGGTTTTTTCGGTGCTACTAAATCGGGCAACTTGCTTTTGAATTTAGTAGAGATTGGCTCAGATGGTACGATCGCCTCTGGGGATTTCGGCGTTCCCGATGCCATAAAATCATCAAATGTTGGCGACGACTGCTGCGCTGCTGGTAAAGGCACTTTTGCTACTTTCTCCGGCGGTTTTGCTGAGAAACTGTTGAAAGTTAAACCGACTACAACGATCAGAATTGCTGCTATGGCGGCGTTTAAAATTGGATCGGACAGCTTCTGGTTCGTAGATGGTGGCAGTAGCGATCGCACTAGCCGCACAATACTTTGCCAAAGTATACCGACGTTCTGTAAAAAGCTCCCTTCAGTGCGTTGGGATACAGGTTTTTTATCAACTTTTACAGCAACTTTTGGTGGCACGCTGTTAACTTCCGCAGCAACAGCCGCAGGAGTTACTGTTGCTGAGTCAGAAGCGGTGGGCGCGATCGGCTTTTCTTGCTGCAACGGGGGTTCGGCTGGTAATTTTTGGCCTTTTTTTCCCAAGTTCCCAATCGATGCAATCAAAGTTTTGATTCTCTGATTTTTGGGAACCGCGCTGCTGGCATTTTGAGTTTTGCTGCCAGTGGGGGCAGACTTTGCAGCCGAAGCAACCTCCGGTGTCGGAGATTGAGAGGGTTCTGGAGTTGGTTGGTTTAGTTGTTCTTCTGACATTTTCTCTGCCTTGGGGCGTTGCAAATATATGTAAACGAGATAAATTTTAATTGAGCCATCTCAACCTTAATTTATCATTTAACTTAGTTGTAACCGAATCAAAATGAGCATCAAACGTCGTCACTTTCTAATTTTAGGCAGTCTCAGCAGCTTAGGTTTTGCCGGAGTCTCGAAAATGATTCAGCTTCGGACTTCCTCCGGTAGAGACGCCAACGCTGCTGTCCCTTCTAACGTTGAGGCAGAAAGGGCGATCGTCCCTTTACCGGCCTCACAGCCTATTTTACGCTTTATTTCGGTAGCCGACACCGGTACCGGCGCTGAAGGTCAGTATGCTGTCGCTGAGGCGATGACCCAATATCACCGGGAAAACCCTTTTAATGTTGCTGTTCTCGCCGGCGACAATATCTACAATAACGGCGAAATTGAAAAAATTAATGCTGTTTTCGAGCGACCTTATCAGCCATTATTACAGCAAGGTGTAAAATTTTATGCTTGTCTGGGAAATCACGATATCCGCACTGCTAACGGCGATCCGCAAGTTAAATATGCGGGTTTTAATATGCAAGGTCGCTACTATACTTTTCGCCGCGATCCCGTACAGTTTTTTGCTTTAGATACGAATCACAATGCGGATTGGAAAAATCAGCTTGTTTGGCTAGAAAAAGAGTTGAGTCAGAGCACCGCACCTTGGAAAGTTGTGTTTGGCCACCACCAGATTTATTCCTCTGGGGTGTATGGAGTGAATCAACCTTTTATTAAGACTTTGACGCCTTTGTTTCAAAAGTACGGCGTGCAGCTTTATATCAACGGACACGATCACAGTTACGAACGTACTCGCTCGATTAACGGTACGACTTATTTAATTTGCGGTGCCGGCGGGGGCACTCGTCCGGTGGGGCGTTCTGAGTGGACGGAGTATTCTGCTAGCCGCCTGAGTTTTGCGACGTTTGATGTCTATGAAGACCGGATGTTTGTCAGTTCTATCGGTACTGACAAACGGGTTTTTGACCGAGGGGTGATTCAAGTGCGATCGGCTTAATTTAGATTATATTCAGGAGGCAACAAAATGAATAGGGGTTTGAGAGCCAATAAAACGGGTTTTGTTTTAGAAACAACTGTAGAAGGTACGTTGAGAGGCCACGGATATATCGAGATATGTCCCCAGTTGCCGAAAAAGCGCAAGCGAGATTGGCTCTTAAGCTCTACTGAAAATTCCAAGCGATATGCTAAACAGGTTTATATCGGAGCTAGCATTTATGAAACTGAAATAAATGTCGATTTTTATATTGTTAATTCCGCTTTGTTTCCTCTGGGTCTAATTGTTGAGTGCAAATGGCAAGAAGACAAAGGTTCAGTAGATGAAAAGTATCCTTACCTCAATTTAAATATTAAAAATTGTTATGGGGTTCCTACTATTGTTATAGTGGGTGGTGATGGTATGAGACAAGGTTCGATCGACTGGTTTAAAAAACAAATTCCTGACAATGACAATCTGTTGGCAGTTCACAAGCTCGAAGGTTTTATTACCTGGGCTAACAAATATCTGTAACAGGAATTATGGAACTTTGCCTCGTGTGGGGAAACTACGTATTGCTCCTACAAAATATGCTTAGGAGTGCGAATTAAATAATTTACACTCTTGAAAGTGGGAAGTAGGGGTTGGGCTTATAGCCCATCCTTTCTGGACGGGCGGGACGCCCATCCCACAAGAACCATCACGCATTCTAAGTTATTTAATTCTCATTCCTTAATTAGAGACTTTCCTTAAGGAAGATTTAAAATAAACGTATTAATACTTCTTTGATTTTGCCGCGCTTAAAACTATTAGAATTAATGCCCCTAGATGCTGATATTTCAATGAGTTTTGGCAGAGATTGATTGGGGAAAATTTGAGTATCGCGGTAGATTTTTTCGATAAAATCGCAGTTAGAATTAGACAGCATAACTTTCACGCCTCGTTCTGCAAGTTCTGCAAAAATATCTCTCAGTTTAAGCTGTTCCGATTCTTTAAAATTATCCCGGCTGTAAGTCGTGAAGTTACTGGTGGCACTGATTGGATAATAAGGCGGGTCAAAATAAACAAAGTCTTCGCTGCTGGTAGCAAAATCCAAAATTTCATCGAATTTTCTGACTTCAATTTGAGCGGGCGCGAGTAAAGATGAGACCGATCGCAGTAAATCTGCTTGACAAATGTTAGGATTTTTGTATCGACCTATGGGAACATTAAATTCACCTTTTGAGTTTTCTCTGTAGAGGCCGTTGTAACAAGTTTTATTTAGGTAAATCAGGCGTGCTGCTTTTTCTGTATCTGTTTTGTAGGAGCGCGATCGCACCGAGTAATAATAATCTTTATTGTTCTTGCTGTGTTCTGACTGATGCTCCTCTAAAAGGAGAATCAGCTCCTCAACTTTATCCCTGACACAGCGATAAGCATTAATCAACTCAGGATTAATATCTGTTAAAACAGCTTGCAAACCAGGGTGCTGCTGTGCTAAGTAAAAAAATACAGCTCCGCCACCCAAAAAAGGCTCGTAGTAAGTTGTGAACTTTTCAGGAAAATAAGGTTGATATTGTCCAATCAACCGAGTTTTGCCTCCTGCCCATTTCAGAAAGGGACGTGGCAAGACGAAAGAAGGTGCGGCAGCAGACATTTATCTAGAAATAACGGCCCTATAATATTTATCACAACTAGAACTCAATAGACATACTTCTGAAGTTGTTACCGGAGGTGGCGTGGCATTAAACAGAGAGTGCTGGAGCCATCGGCGAAAAGTTTTCGTTAGAATTATATATGTCAGCCTCGCCGGCAAAAATGCCCGATCGCCCGATCGGCAGATTTAGCTCCGGCTGTGCCAAAATTGTCTAACTCGCTCACAAGTGTTACCAGTCAAAGATTGTGCTGTGACACTTTACCCCACCAAGCCCATGCAAGATTTTATTAATAACGTCTCTCGCTACCCGCGCTTTTTCATTACGATATGCCTGGGAATTTTCTTTTTCCTGTTCGAGCGACTCAAACCCCTGCTCGATCGACCGGCAACTGCGATCGCCCTGATTAGTTCGATTGTAGCGACTTTTGTCTTTCTAACTTTTACACTGCGGGCTATGTTAGGCCTGAGTTCGGTTTAAAGCCTGCGCTTGAACGCAAACATCAACGGCAAATTCAGTTAAAACACTAACTCCCAAAGTAACTGCGAACTCTTGCAGGCGATCGCACACTTGACAATAGTCGCTGCGATAGATTGGAAGAGGAAGTTAGTCAGCAGCGTTACGTCAGCGCTGCTCAACCAAGGCGCAGGCAAACATTACCGAAGTGCAGGACAAGCGTTTGGGGCTATCAACATTCACTGGGGAAATACTGCACCTCTGTTTCCCCGGTGTCCCACTTAATCATTAGGAAGCGGCACACCCCGCCCCGCTTTCCTCTCCCGTTAACCTGACGGTATCACGAGAGTTTCCAGCGGACAAGACAGATGAAGTTTGAACATATCTATCAATTTTTTCAAGACCCCCCTCCTGTTTATCTAAACAAGGAATTAGCTGTGTGTTACATTCTCTCCGTGTTATTGCGCGGAGATTCCTACGGTACAGAACTGATTGGCCAACTAGAGAGGGAATTCCCCATCTACCGACTTTCTGATACCGTTCTCTACAGCGCTCTGAAATTCCTTGAAGATGAAGCCGTAATCACCGGTTACTGGAAAAAAGTAGAAGGACGAGGCCGCCCCCGCCGGATGTATCAAATCCTCCCTGAGTGGCGGCACCAAGCTCAAGACCTCGCTCGTCTCTGGCACGATTACATTGGTCAGGGAAACGGCGTTTCAGAGCGTCGTTCCCGCGCCTTAGAAACTGGTCACACAGGTTAGCCGAGTTTGAATCGGATGCCTCAACCCTGGAGATGCTGGCGCTACTTGCAAAGCGATTTGCCTGTCCGAAGCCTTCGCTTTGCTCGATCGCCACACAGCGATTAAAGCAGCTACACTACGTCAGGACTTACGCATTGTCACTTGAGAATTAGGGATGATGGGGAGATATGGGAATTGGGTGATGGAGAGCAAAACGCCTTGCAGAAGAAGCTTTCTGCGAATTTTGATAACAAAGTGTCTGCGTAAGTCCTCGATCGCTTTAGTATGTTAAGTTCTGTAAAGTAATAGTAGATAATTTCAATTACACAAACTTCTACCGATGGATACTACTGTTCTTTCTTCAACGTTTGTAATCACGCTGCTGCTGGCTGTTGGCTTGTTTTTCTTCATCAAGGCTTCAGTCAAAGATCGAATCGAACAAGTCAAGCTGGCTTCCGAGAGCGCCCAAGAGTCACTGTTAACCGACTTACAACAGTATTTTGCCGATAGAGCTTACCGAGTTGCAGCAGTCGATGCCCCCAACTATAAAGTCACGTTTGAGGGTTTTGTGCGGCCGAGTTGGTTTCTAGCTATTTTTCTAACTCTGCTGAGTGCAGGCGGCACTCTGTGCTTGGGACTGGTTTTGGGAATGCTAGTTCCCCAGCAGGGCCAAATTTTCCTAGCTTTGGTACTGCTGTCCCCGCTGGCGGGGGTATTTTACTGGAAAAAAGCTGGACGCTCTGAGCAAGTCTCGCTCAAACTCGAATCAGTTGCTGAGTCGGGAAGCCAAACCAAGAGCTTTGTTACTGTCCGAGCTCACCGCGATGAACTAGCAGCCATGCAAAAAGCTTTAGATTTGAAACCGATCGATTAAAAGTTTGACGCGGAACGTTTTTTGATATGCTAGATGCCGTAGTTAGACTGCGAGCAGACAAACCGATGACTAAGGAGCAGCTCTCTCGTTGATCAACCCGTGGCTGTTTTTTTTATCCACTTGTTCGATAGACAAATTCGATCGACAAATTCGATCGACCAAACAGTCAATCAAAAAAAACCATTATCGTGAAAGTGCCAATTGTGGCGATCGCCCTTGGGCTGCGATCACGCCTGTTGCGATGGCTCCTTATACCCTAATTTCTAAGGACTTTTCGCAGAAATTTCAGTTGGCACTCTCCAGACAATGAGAACTCTCGCGCTTTTGTTAAAAAACTTAGAAAAACATTGCTGTCAATGTTTTGAGCTAAACATTTTGAGCTATGCGCGGGCAGCTGACACCACAGGAATTTTTTCTGTGGTAGCTTCCAACATCACCTTTAAGCTGGGAAACAAGAAATGGTTCTCTTCTACATATTGGGCTCCAAATAAACCTTTTTCAGCCCAGAAGTATCTGTCAGTGGTATGCTCGTTACGCTTGACTAACAGCAATGCTGGGGGAGCAATGCCTTCTGCATGGATGAACTTGCGAGCCGCTGTTACGGGTTTATCTTCGCCGCTCTCGATGCTATATTGAGGCACACACTCTAAAATTCTGCGTCCTTCTTGTCGGCGGCGACTCTTGCGTTTGCGTCTCCTGGCCAATTTCTTTACCTCCTCTGTGAGCAGACAGTATGAGCAGACAGGTTGTAATGATAGCTACCAAATCCGAGGCCAGTATATCCGTTCTAGCTCAAAATTTCAACTGTTTTTAATATATCGACATAATCTTAACATTCGTGCCGATCGACAAAAGTGTAGCGGTTGTGATATGGTTGGCCGCAAGTTCGGGCAATATCAAAGCTTGGGGATCGGTGGAAGCTGCGCGGACGGGGATGCGGGGCAATTTGGGTTCATGAAAGCCCCATGCCTTCAACATAGCTGCCTTCTATCAAAGGGAATAAATCTGAAATCTAGAAGTCTCTCATCAGTAATCGGCAGCCGATCATTTGTAATTTACTTAGAATTCCGTTAGATATCTTAATGTGGCGCTCATGTTAATGCCAGCGAGTTCAGAATTTGTCAAACTTTGCCGTTCGCAGGTGGCCATCGCCGTTAGTTTGGGAGCGAAATTCAGCGCGGTATACCTGACACAAGAGTTGGTAGAAGGCAGCGAAGCAAAGTTGGTGCCGATCGCAGTTTACCCAGAAACCTCAGCCGAATTGGAAGAAAATCAGGGGTTGAGGTTGCAATCTTCCGAAAGCTCGACAGTGAAACCGGTACCGCGACTGCTGGCGCCGCCTGTTGAGGTGGAAGAATCAACGGTAGGGGCGATCGCACCCGATCGACTTCCGGGTAAGGAGCGCACTTCCCATCAGTGCCAAGGCCCGGAGAATTTGTGGCAGCAGCGGATGCAAATTGTGACGCCTCTGATACACGAGGGAGCTGTAATGGGACTCCTAGTCAGCGGTAGGCAAGACAGGCCTTGGAACGAGCGAGAGGAGGCTCAGATACAACAAATTGCTCGCACCTTAGCCCTAGCCTGCATTTTAGACCAGCGGTCGCAGTGGATGCAGCAGGAATTGGGTTCGGCCCGGCAAATCCAGGCTCAGGTTTACGACACGATGCACAATTTGCTGCACCAGTTCAAAAGTCCGCTGACAGCGTTGCGAACTTTTGGCAAGCTGTTAGCGCGGCGGCTGGTACCCGAAGACAAAAACCGCAATGTGGCTTTTAGTATTGTCCGAGAGAGCGATCGGCTGCAAGAGTTGCTCGGCCAGTTCGATCGAACCGTTGACACCGGCGAAGCACATCTAAAACTGCGATCGGACACTTCCGAAACAACAACATCCAATGTGGAATTAATCCGGCATTCTCCTCTGTCGCTGTCACCTGCAGCCAATTTGCAGGAATCCTGTTTTGTTACAGAAGTCTTAAAACCGCTGTTAATTTCCGCCGAGGCGATCGCCTCTGAAAGGAATCTGAAATTGGTAGGCGACTTGGAGGCGGATTTGCCACCAGTCTCAGCGAACGATCGAGCTTTGCGCGAAGTTTTGAGCAATTTAATTGACAATGCTTTGAAATATACCCCTGCCGGCCGCCAAATTTATATTAAAGTCAGGTACAAAGCAGCGGATGGCGATCGGGCAGGATACAGCCAATTGCCTGCCATAGCAGTTGCCGTCAGCGACACAGGTTCCGGCATTCCTCCCCAGGATTTAGAGCATTTATTTGAGCGGCACTACCGGGGAGAAAAAGCGCAGACAGAAATTCCGGGTACAGGATTGGGTTTGGCGATCGCCCGCGATTTAGTCCGCCAAATGCAAGGAGAAATAGAAGTATTTTCCCCAGTCAATCCTGAATGGCTGCCATCGGCGGAAACTCATTTATATCCAACCGATCGCGGCACTACATTTGTGGTTTGGCTGCCGGTGAATAATTAACGAACTCTATTGCTTAGAGACCTTTTTTATGAAGCATCTACCTTTATTCAATCAAATTCCCAAGTTTTCAACTTCTTTAGAAGTTTTCAAAAAACACTTTTTTCGTGTACGGTTTTTAGCTGCTTTTAACATTCTGACTCTTCTGATTTTGTGCGCGCTGAGCATATACGCCAAACTCAACAACCAGGGAGACGGAGTTGAACGCCTGTTTAGCGATCCTTTTAATTTCTGGTTCCCTTACGAAGGCATTCTCACCGGAGTTTCCGAAGTCCTATGGTGCACCCCAGTCGCAATTTGTGCATTTACTTTCGGAGTGCTGCGCCAAAAAGAGCCGCGGAGTCGATCGGGGATATTCTTATTTTTTAGTGCTTTACTGCTGGGAGTCTTTTTCCTAGATGACAGGTTTCGGATGACTTTGATTATTTCTCGGTTGGGAATATCTAAGAAATTAATTTATTTGTGTTATGGTAGTGCAGTTTTCCTTTACGGAGTTAAGTTTTGGCGATACATCAAAACCACTCCTTACCTGCCATTAGTCGCAGCATTCCTATTGTTGGCTATCTCGCGGTTTGCGGATCCTTTACACTTGCGAAATCAAGGAGTACACGCGATGTTAGAAGATGGCACTAAATTATTAGCTCTTCTGAATTTAGCCCTGTATTTTTGGTACGTCTGTCATCATGAAGTTTGGCGGCATTTCCAGCAAAGCGAAAAGCGTTGATCTCCTCCATGATATTACAAAAAAAGGCCTGGCTGAATTAGGGTATCACTAAGCAACACCGGCGATCGCGTAAAACCAAAATAATTTCTTTGATTTTGATATGGCATCGGAAGCTCAGCAAATTTTAGAGAGTGAATTAATAATCGAAGGGAATGTCTGAGCAACTTGTTGCCTGATTTAGAATAACAAAAAGTTTTTCCTGTCAAACGAGCTATCAGGATGTGTTAATCTTGTATTTACGCGCTCAACAATTTAGCAGCGCCCTAACTGAGGTAGCACCGGATTCATAGGCTTTAACTATTTTTTTACGAAACTCGATCGCATAAAGTTTCATTTTTTCGGCTTATCTACGGAATGCAGTGTACTAAATATACATGGAATATACTGTATTTTTACGACACAGTTAGTAACGCCTCGGAAGAGATTGTTAAAAAATATATTGAAAACCAACACAATTAAGTTAGAAGAATGTGGCTAAAGCCGCATCAAGTCCACACCCCAGAAAAGGAGGGACTTGATGCGGTAAAAAATTCTGTCAGAATTCCGATTAATGAGGAATTAGCAATTACCCTATTCTCATGCAACTGAAAACCGGTATACGATCAATTCAGCCCGATGAGTTTTCTAGGCATCCGCTACGGTGGCGATCTTAGTGGATCTACAGATAGTCGGCAGATCAATAATAAACTGCGTTCCCTGCTCTGGCGTAGAAATACACTCCAATTGACCGCAGTGTTTTTCTATCAGAATTTTTCTGCTGATGGACAATCCCATGCCTGTACCTTTTCCTATGGGCTTAGTAGTAAAAAAGGGAGTGAAAAGTTTAGCACGAACTGTTTCGGTCATGCCCACACCATTATCAGAAATTGTTACCAGGATGTGGGAAGCCGAGCTAATGTTGTCAGGCGAATTGCCGGGTACAACTTCAGTCCGAATCAAAATCTGGGGGTGAAAAACTGCACCATCTTCTCTACTTAGCCGCTCTTCTAAAGCATCTATAGCATTCGCTAAAAGGTTCATAAACACCTGATTGAGCTGACCGGCATAACAGTTCACAAGCGGCAATACGCCATAGTCTTTTATCACATTGATAGCAGGGCGATCGGACTTAGCCTTTAGTCGGTGCTGTAAGATCATCAAAGTGCTATTAATGCCTTCGTGGATATCTACTGATTTAATTTCAGTTTCATCCAACCGAGAAAAATTGCGTAGAGAGTGAACAATATTGCGAATGCGTTCGATCCCTAACTGCATGGAAGAAAGCAATTTTGGTAAATCATCTATGATAAATGGCAACTCTGCATCTTCTATTTCATGGACAATTTCTGCTTCAGGTTGTGGGTAATACCTTTGGTAAAGATTCAACATATTAATGAGTTCTTTAATATAGTCGTTGGCGTGGGACAGATTGCCGTAAATAAAGTTAACCGGATTGTTGATTTCATGAGCGACACCTGCAACTAATTGACCAAGACTAGACATTTTTTCACTTTGAACTAGCTGGAGTTGTGTTTCTTGGAGTTGTTTGACAAAATGATCTAAAGCAACAGATTTTTGGTGCTCTTTTTCTTCACTGAGACGGAGTGCTTTCTCTACTTGTTCGCGTCGCTCTATTTCAGCCTGCAAACTCTGACTCAGAGAAAAACTTCTCAAAGCTGTTAGGATCGTAGTGTATAGCTTTGATGTCGTTAATTCAGTTTTAGTTTTATAGTCATTAATATCGTAATTGATAATAATGCTTTTTTCCGGTACTTGTCCGGGTTGACCCGTGCGTAAAATAATTCGCACTAACTGATTGCCTAAAACTTCTCGGACATATTTAACAAAGTTTAAGCCAGCATCATCTGTTTCCATAATTACATCTAGTAAGATGATGGCAACATCAGGATTTTCTTGGATTAGCTGTCTAGCTTCACGAGCGGAGTAAGCATTAATGAAGGTTAAAGATTTATTCTCAAAGACAAACTTCCTGAGTGAAATTTCGGTAGCGGTGTGAACTTGAGCCTCATCATCTACAACTAAAATTTTCCAGCTTTCACTCAGTTTTTCTTCTGTGGTTTCATCTGCAAACAATATCTCGTCATCCGAGTCGATTACTTCGGCAAAGTATACTGTTTCTGGAGATGGTTGAGTTAAGAAATCGTCAAAATCACTTTTCATTGCTGTACACCTTTATTTTTTACTAATGTGTAGGTTTGAAGTTAGAAAACCTGTTAAGCTAAGCAAAAGGCAGAAGGGAGAAGATTTACACAGCAACCTTTTCAGTCATCCTTATTTTACTTCTAATTAGGTGGACTTACTTAGTTATCTTGGCCAGGAAATCGGAATTAGAACTCTACATTGGTGAATCAATTTGCATCGGTAATTTAATAATAAACTTGGTGCCTCTTCCCACCTCACTTAGACATTCAATTTCACCTTTTAGTTTTTGGGTGACTAAATTGTAGACAATATGTAACCCTAACCCACTGCCACCTTGACCACGCTTAGTGGTAAAAAATGGCTCAAAAATTTTACTTAAGTTTTCTGGGGGAATACCTTTACCTTCATCGGCGTATTCAAATTTGAGCCGATTACCTTCTTGCTCCCAAGCAAAGATTAGTTCCCCAGAAATCCCTGGTTCGTAGGCATGAATCAGAGAATTGATTAGCAAGTTTGTCACAACTTGGGACAAGGCTCCTGGATAAGAATCTATAGCAATTTTGCTATCTCCCTTAATTTTAAGCGAATGTTGGCTATTTTTCAACTTTGGTTTTAATTGTAATAAAATTTCATCAAGATAAGGTCTGATCTGGAAAGTACGTCGTTCTTCGCTAGAGCGATCGACTGCTACTTGCTTAAAGCTTTGAATCAAGGCTGCTGCCCGCTCTAGGTTAATTAGAAGTGCCTTACTGCTTTGGGTAGCAATATCGACAAATTCTTCTAAATCCGATCGCTTCATTTTGCCACTTTTATAAATAGATGCAAATTCTGTGGTATTTTCTGCCAAAGCTGAAGCAACCGTGACACCAACTCCGATGGGAGTATTAATTTCGTGGGCAACACCAGCAACTAATCCTCCCAGAGATGCCATTTTTTCAGATTCGACTAGCTGTGTTTGGGTGGCTTTTAAAGCCTCTAGGGTGTTCGATAATTGTTGAGTCCGATCGCTCACTAATTGCTCTAAGTTTTGATTAAACTCCTGTAAATTTTTGTAAAGCTGAGCATTCTCAATGGAAATAGCAATTTGGGCAGATAAAAGTTTTAACAATTCTAGGCGATCAGTAGTAAAAGCCCCCTCAGTCAAATTATTTTCCAAATAAAGAAGGCCAGTCAGCTTACCTTGGTGCAGCAGAGGAGTGCAAAGAATAGACTTCGGTTGAGTAGCTGCAATATAAGGATCGCGGGTAAATTGTCCCTCTTGAGCCGCATTATTTAACACCACATTTTCCTGAGTGCGAATCACATAATTGGCGATCGCACTTGCAAGCAAAGGAGAACCCCCAGAAGCTGCTATCGGATTGAGAGGAAGCGATTGCAGCACACTAACTTCATCCTCCTGCACCGAACCTTCCGCCTCAATCGCCCAGTTTCCCCCTTTTTCTAAAATCAAAAAACCTTTTTGCGCCCCCGCATTCTCGATCGCAATTTTCATCAATCTTTCCAGCAACCTACTCAAAACAATTTCACCCGAAATCGCGAAAGAAGCTTTCATCACCGTAGTTAAATCTAGCGTCTCACCCAAATTGCTGCTAGTAGTCGCCGTCGTTGTTCGGTTTTTTGTTTGAGTAGTTGTCTTCCCTGAAGTTCTCACTATTAATTGGGGATATTTTTCCTCCAAACTCTCAACTTTACGTTTAGCCCCCCAGTATTGATAGCCATAGTGGGCTTTAGTCAGGTAGATGTGGGCAAATTCTTCTTTCTCCTTCCCCAACCAGAACTTAGCAGCCAATTCCGCCGCCAGCGCTTCATTCTGAATAAAATCATGCTCTCTAGCCAGAGCAATCGCGCGATCGTACAAATCCATCGCCGACAAATCAAAACCTGAAATCCTCGCCATTTCTGCCGCCACCAGCCAGAACTTATGTGCAAAACTTTCCGAGCAATTATCCGCCCAAACTTTGATTTGTTTCTGATTAGCTTCTAATTGCAGCCAGTAATCTTGTCGCTCCAATTCAGAAACCTCTGAATACAGAGCCGTTAAAATCAGACAACGGTAAAAATAATGGTGAGCACTAGAAATATGACCCATCAAATAATCAATCAGCTCTGCCGCGCGATCCGATGCTTCTAGCGCCTCACTATACTGTTCGTAAAGATAGAAAGTCTGCGCCTTTAAAACATAAAACTCACACAGCGCTGCCATGCTTTTACGGCTATGAAAATTTTCTAAATGCTGTTCTTCGCTAACTTCATCCTCTTCTCCCATCAAATTTAAAATTGCTAT
>NZ_JAUBPB010000044.1:0-57008 GCF_036700545.1 Microcoleus sp. SVA1B4 | reverse complement strand
CCCGCCCGTCCTTTTTGGACGGGCGGGACGCCCATCCCACTTTCAAGAGTGGAAGTTATTTAATTCTCATTCCTTACCGAGATTGGGGAGGGTATCCCCAACCGGTTGGGAAAGACGCTGAATCTGAGTTTCAACTTCAGCCATTTCCAGAGTTGTGAGCTTAACCCCAGTTTGATACAGCATATTCGGTGGTTTATGAAGTACAGTAGAAACCTTAATTGTGTGCTGTTAATCCTCCGGGTGCGTCGCTACGAGATATTGGATATAACTTACAGATTGACGGGTGTATCCGCACCTTACACGGGCCATCAGATTATGTGTACCACATATAAATGGAATATGCTGTAAGTCAAGGTCACGAGTTTGACTATCGGATGTTTACCTCTCCGGGGACTGGAAGAGTTTATTTCTTGGATGTCCCTTAATAGTTAACAGTCCCCTCATTGGGGTGAGTGAGATAACTTTCGATTGTCTAGTGTTGCTTCAGATGGACAGCCTTACCCGGAGCGGACTTGAATTTATGAGAAATCAATCGGACAGCATATAACAGCTAACAATCAACAGACTGCATTTCTATTTTTAAGGCCGTTTCAACTCTTTGATACTCCGCCTCAACCTCTTCTAAAAGCGCGCTGGCCGGATCGGGTAAAGGCTGGTTAGCATTCGTTCCCATGCGGCCCATGATTTCGAGTTCCTCGCACAGCTCATACAAGCGAAAAGCACCGAGAGTACCGCTAATCGACTTTAAAGAGTGAGCCGATCGCCGCAAAGCCAGCGGATCGGCGTTGCACAGAGCCATAGAGATGCCTCGCAGCAGTTCGGGAGCTGTTTCGAGGTAAATCTCGATCGCCTCGTCCAAAGCTTCCACTTCTCGCAATCCCTCTATAATCTTGGGACTCAGGGAATCGTGGCTCTGTGACAAAGCCCGATCGAGATTTGATGCACCCCAATCGACGACTGCCGGCGAATTGGAAATTGTCAGTTGTGGATTTCCCGCAACAGCCACATTCGATCGCACTTCTAATTCACTCGTTCCTTCGATGTGTTCCGCCGGGGCATCCAAACAAACAATCGGCTGCAGACGATCGAATGCGGAGTTCGATCGAGATTTACAAGCGAGCAAAGCTCGCACCAACTGCTCAATTGCGATCGGCTTGCTCAAATAGTCGTCCATCCCCGCAGCCATACACTCTTCGCGATCGCCCTGCATCGCATTTGCCGTCATCGCCACAATCCAAGGCCTTGTCGATTTTCGATTTTCGATTTTCGATTTTCGATTGTTAGATTCATCCTCAGTCAATTTTCGATTTTCGATTTTCGATTTTCGATTGTTAGATTCCTCTGTCGATTTTGGATTTTCAATTTTCGATTTTCGATTATTAGATTGCTCATCAGTTGCGGAAAGTTCTGATTCTCCCGTGAGATTTTCTAAAGTTAAATCTGCTGAAAATTGCTCGCGGATGTGGCGGGTAGTTTCCAGTCCGTCCATTTCCGGCATTTGCACATCCATCAGCACCACATCGTAAGGCTGGCGGCGCAAAGCTTCGAGCACTTCGATACCGTTTCCCGCCACATCCGCGCGATACCCCATCCGCTGTAAAATTTGCAAAGCCACCTTCTGATTCACCAAATGATCGTCAGCCAACAGAATCCGCAGGGGTAAGTTCTCTGCCAACACGGGTATGGTTTGCAAGAAAGACCCGCTAGTGCGCTGCCCTTTAAATTCCGTTGTCTGTTCTCCAAAAATATTAATTAAAACATTGTAAAGCTGAGATTGTTTGATGGGTTTATTCAAAAAAGCAGCAAAATCCATCTCCATAGAAGGGGGGTTAATTTCTTGCCTGCCGATCGAAGTTAGCATCACTAACGGCAACTTTTCGCAATCAGGATACCGGCGAATTTGCGCCGCTAAAGCCAACCCGTCCATTTCCGGCATTTGCATATCCAAAACTGCCAAGTCAAACATCTCTTTAGCAGCCAGCCAATCTAAAGCCAAACGAGCCGAAGCTGAAGCCCTAGCCACCATTCCCCAAGACTGAGCTTGGAGAGTCAAAATTCTGCGGTTGGTAGCATTGTCATCGACAATTAAGACTCGCTTCCCAGCTAATTCAGGTTGAGAATTGCTCAAGTTAAGTGGTAAGGAATTCTTGCAGCCAGAAACGATCGTACTAAAATAAAAAGTAGAGCCAACAGATTTCGTATTTTGGGCGATCGGCTTGTTGCTGAGTACAGATTTGGCATACCCATATTTTTCGGCAATTTCGCAAGATTCTGCCCATCCCAAATCAATAACTGCCGACGATCTAAAATGGGCAGGAGGATTGCCCGCAACACTACCCATACTTTCCACCCACATCCGGCCGCCCATCATTTCGGCCAAACGCTTGCTAATTGCCAAACCCAATCCGGTACCGCCGTACTGCCGGCTCGTTGAAGAATCCACCTGGCTGAAAGATTTAAATAGCCGATCCATGCGATCGCTCGGAATGCCAATACCGGTATCTTTGACCGCAAAATGTATTTCGTATGCTGGGTTAATTGCTACCGGTTCGCCAGCAATTAATGGCGGTTCTTTAGCATTAGCCGCCGGCACTGAAATCTTTTTGGCAGTCACCGAAACCACCACTTCTCCAGCGTCGGTAAACTTAACCGCATTACTGAGCAAGTTGATTAAAATTTGCCTCAAGCGGGTGCTATCGCCGATCGCCGTTGCGGGTACTGTACGATCGATCAAGTAACCCACTTCCAGTTTTTTTTCTGCCGCCTTAGCAGCTACCAAGTCTAGAGATTCCTCAATGCAAGTGCGGAGGTCAAACGGATGTTCCTCCAAGTCCAATTTGCCCGACTCAATTTTCGAGAAATCTAGAATATCGTTGATCAGAGTCAGCAAGGCATCGCCACTGCTGCGGATAGTTTCTACAAAATCGCGCTGTTCGCGAGTTAAGCCCGTATCCAGCAGCAAACCAGTCATGCCGATGACTCCATTCATCGGAGTGCGAATTTCGTGGCTCATGGTTGCTAAAAATTCGCTTTTGGCTCTAGTAGCCGCCAGTGCTTGATCGCGAGCTTTTGCCAAATCTACGTCTGTTTGCTGGCGTTCGAGTTCGCTTCCCACCCACTGAGCCATCAGTTTCACCAACTCTCTGTCTACAGCTCGGAACGGTTCTGTTACAGGAGTCGGAGAAAAGAAGCACAGAGTGCCGTAAACTTCACCTGCCACCGTGACGGGAATGCCCATGTAAGCTTCGATGGGGAAAGCTCGATCGTCCGTGTTGAACGAAAAACCCGAAAATCGCACCGACTCAAAGTAAATCGGTTCTTTTGCCATTGACGTAGCGACGCAGAAAGTTTTTTCCAGATCGTAGATTTGGTCTTTGACGATCGACCCGTCGGGACACTCAACAGCCATTATTTGATAGTTGTCGCCTTGAATGCAGGACAAAATTCCCACCGACAGGCCTAAATGCCGACATCCCATTGCCAGCAGTTCTTGGAGGCGCAAATCAAAGGTAGAGAGGTGGTTGAGCGGGTCTGTACGGGGAGCAGAAGTCACTTGGTACAAAGCTTTGATTGCAGCTTCGCTTTCTCGCAGTTCTTGTTCTGTTTGCTTCCGCACGCTGATGTCGCGGGAAATGCCGATAATTTCTTGGACTTCGCCGGTTTTGGGATCACTGATCGTGCGGCCGGTGGTTTCAAACCAAATGTATTTGCCGTCTTTGCGGCGGATGCGGTAGCTGACGGTGTAAGTAACTGGGAGGGCCAGGACTTTCCAGTGAGCTTTGGCAATGGTTTCTAAATCGTCGGGGTGAAAATAATCCTTGGGGACGCGGCCGATGAGTTCCGAAGGTTCGTATCCCAGCAAAGCCCGGCTGGCGGGCGAGACGTAAACAAACACGCCTTTGGGGTCGTGTCTGGTGATCATGTCGGTTGAGTTTTCGGCCATCAACCGATAGCGGTCTTCGCTTTCATTACGTTCGACTTGAGAATTGCCCAATGCTTCTAGCATTCGGTTGATGCCGTCGGCCAAGCTTGCGAGCTCATCTGCTCCGGTCATATGAACTCTTAAGCTTGGGTCGCCGTTGGCTGCGATGTTGCTGACGCTGGTGCTCAAGGAAGCCAATCTCGCCAAAACTAATTTTTCTAGCAACAGCAGGGTGATGGCGCTAAATATTAAACCTACTGCCAGTATTGATAAGGTAAACAGCTCCAAGGTAGCCTGACCTTGACTGTAAATGATGCGATCGGTCTCTACTCGCAGCAGCAGCGCTAGGTTGCCGTGGATGTCGCGAATCAGGGCGTATCCTGCGACTAAGGTGTCGCTGAGTGGCTCGACTAAAATTTCTGCTGATTTGAGGTTGGAAATTTTGAGTTTGACATTTTCCAACTCCTGCCTCGATCGAGCCATCGCCTTGGCGCTGTGCCCGGAGTAGTTCGCGGCTCCCACTTTAAAATCTAAACTCGGCAATCTAAAATCCACTGACAGGTGAGTCAGTTCTGAAAGCAAACCGATTTCGCTGCTGTCTAGGTAGCGTCCCAAGATCAGCGTCCCCCGCGACGGGCCTTGGGAGTTGCTGTTCAAGATGGGCTTGGCGGCAATCAGCAGTCTGGCTTCTGGCAGGGTGAGGACGCCTGTTTTGGCGACGGGGCGATCGCCCTCGACTGTCGATGAGTCTATTAGTGCCTCGGTCAAGTGCTGTTTTAAGCTTTCGCGAATCGGGATTTCGGTTTGGGATTTAAGGTCGAAACCTTTGCTGAAGATCGTCTTACCGTTGGAGTCAAGCAGCACCAAGAAGTTTAGTCTCAAGTAAATAAATGTCGAATCGACGAAATTTGACTTGACAAAATTTTCGTTCCGTGTTTCGACGAAAGAGTAAGTATCGTCCCACTCGGCGTAATCTTGGGCGCTGGTGTCTAAATTCGACAAGTCATCATCTAATGCGTCCAAAGCCCGTGCGACATCCTGGCGGACGTACTGTGCCTCCAGGTTGTGAAAATCATGCAGCAAAATAGTTGATGCAGTGGCATAGAGAACCACAATCAGGCTGATCAGCGCTGCACCGATGATTAATAGTGTTTTTTTTCGGAGTTGCATGGCGTCGCCCTCCTCACGGTGCTAATAGGCAACTAGCCAGGAGAGGTTTGAGACGTAGGTTGTTTAACATTGGCGATCGCAGGGCCTGCGTGTTTGGACTTTTCTGGGCTGACGAAAGCAAAGCCCTTGGTATTCCCAAGGTATCCGGTATGTTGCCCCCCACAGCCAGTGTAGTATTTTCAGAGCTTTAGTTCCATATTATTCACAACCTATGACCTACAAGTCAAAACCTGACGATCGGCATCTTCAACATAAACGGGCGATCGAACTCAAAACAATTCGCGTTTGATACTGACGCAGCCAGGGAGGTGGGCGGTTGGGAGAACAGGCGTGCTGGGTGGAGAACCCTCTCTATTATTGTACCTAAAAAATATTGAGGAGAGAGGGAACTGGCCCGCGAAGTTTGCTTTGCCAAAAGGTTTTCACTCCAATAAATGTTTTGATTTTTGTCATTCTTCAGTAATCCTTGCAACAGTTGTAGAATCTGCCTCAAAGCAAATCCAGCCTGCAAGCCTGAACCCCGTTCAAAAATTGTGATAGCAGAGGCAATGAAGATCCGGCTACTTTTTATTTATTACATCTGCAAATAAAATATACGACAATCAATAAAATCGGCTTTTCACTTTTCTATTTTAAATTCATCAAAACTGCTAATTAAAATGTATAGATTCACCGTTGGCACCAGCCTCAAAAAACGGGTATGAACTGGTTTACCATAACATTATTCAACCGTACTAACAAATTAATACAAACCCGTTCCCAATCCCCGATCAAATCATTTACTAACATTAGTGCCTGATGTCAGTAGAAACTCACATCAGGCACTATATGCAATCCGATCGCAACTTGAGTCTTTTTTATCGGATGACGGCTAAAGCACCGGCGCCGGCTGCTGCTGCGGCCGAAGTAAGAGCGGTGAAAAATAGCCACCAAGAGGCAACTTCTGCTGCTTTCCGGGTTTCTTCGGCTTGTTTTTCGGCTTGCACTTTGATGCTTTCGAGGCGAAGCTGCGCCTCTTGCTGCAAGCGTTCTGCTCTTTGCAAGACGGTGTTGCGGCTTCTTTCAATTTGGTCGATCAAGCGGTTGGCATCTGCTTCGGAAATGTCATCGCGAGAGCTCATTAATGCTACTAAAGTATCGCGGTTGAAATGACCCAGCCGATCGCGCAAAGCATCAAATCCGGCTTGCGGATCGTCAAATAACTTCCGCACGTCCCGCGTAATGCCTTCGTAATTTAGTTCAGGGCGATCGAGCGAATTGAGGTAATCCCGAATTTTTCCGAGAACCCCGTCAATTACCGACTGAATACCCTCCTGTATTTTCTGAATTTGCAGTGCGAACTCATCGCGCACCGACAAAATGCCATCGACAATGCGATTGGCTTCTGCTTCAGAAATATCCGGCCGCTGAGACAGCAGAGAAACAATTGTAGCTCGATCGATGTGTGACAAGCGCTCGCCCAAACTGTATGCACCGACTTTCGGGTCATGCAGCAGCAGTTGCAAGTCGCGCTTGATGGATTCGGGATTTAATTCATCCTTGCCCGTATTACGCAAATAATCTTCTAAAACACTCTGAAAATCGTGCACTTGGCTTTGCACCCGTTTTGCCAAACGGCGGGGCGCTTTCACAATCGAGCCAAGGGTTTCCTGCACTTGGTCGATAATTTGATTGACTTGTTCCTCGCTCAAATCTTGTCTCTGAGAAAGCAGTTTTACCAAAGTATCGCGATCGACTTGAGACAGGCGGCCACGCAGCGCCAAAGCTCCTTCTTTTGGATTTTCCAGCAGTTTTGTCAAATCCCGCTGAATCCCTTCAGGATTGAGTTCTGATTTGCCAGTATTGCGAAGGTAATCTGCAAGGGCGGTTGTTGTATGGTCGTACTGATCCTTAGCTTTTTCGGCCAACTTTTGCGGCGCATGCACCGCGCTGTGCCAATTTTCTTCGGCGCTGTCGAGAAGCTGATTTACTTGGTCTTCGCTGAGGTCTTTCCGCTGAGATAGCAATTTTACCAAAGTTTCGCGATCGAACTTAGAAGCTCTAGCTCTGAGCGCCCACATTCCCGCTTCCGGGTTGTCCAGCAGAGTTTTCAAATCGCGCTTGATGCCTTCGGGATTAAGTTCTTCTTTGCCCGTAGACTTCAAGTATTCTTGTACTCTTTGCCACTGGTTGTCTAGTCGGGCTTGCGCTGCTTCTTGCAAACCTTTAGCATCTGCTAAAACTACATCTCGCGTCCTTTCCAACTCTTGAACAATCTGTTCTACTTCCTGGAATCCGAAGTTTTCGCGACCTCGGAGAATTTGCACGAAACTGTCGCGGGTGTAAGGAGAAAGCCGATCGCGCAACTGTTCGTAACTAGCGTCGGAATCCTCTAAGATTTTTTTGAAATCGCTCCCGATACCTGCTGCGGTCAGTTCCTCTTTCGGCGTCAGCTTCAAATAAGTTTCCAACCGCCACTGCAAATCGCGAGCTTTTTCTTGCTCCTCTGCAAAGATCACGGTTTGTAAAACGCGCTGTCTAATTGCTTCTAATTCCTGGGAAATTTCTTTAATTTTGTCTTGGGTAAAAACACCTCGACTAGCCAAGATTTCGGCAAAATTAGACTGTTTTAGTTTTTCTAATTCGCGCCGCACAGTTCCGGGGTCTGCTGTAGGATCGTAGAGAACGTCCCGAAATTCGCGCTCGATGGCTTGGGGGTTCATCTGCCACGAATAAGTGTTGAGTAGGTAGTTTTCTACGTCGGCACGAATTGGGCTGTAAGTTACGGGTTCGCCTTTGACTTGAGCGGTAATTTTATCAGTTTGCTGGGTAACTTTGTCTTTAGCTTCTTTGAGCTGACCAACTACTTTTTCCACATCGAAGTCGGACATATCCGTGCGACCCAATACTATTCCCATTAAAGCATTGACTGCCATTGTCGTTGCTTGGTTCATCATGGTCGGGCTTTGTCCCGAATTTTGACCACCGCCAAGATTGCTGAGGGCTTTTTCTACCCTACTTGCCAATGTATCTGAGACCAAATCTCCCGATTTTGCAGATTTGAGATAGTCTACTAATTGGGCGATGCCGTCTGATTGCTGCCCTTGTTTTCCTACTTGTTTCCAAGCATCTTGAAGTTGGTCTACAATGCGGTTTACGTCGCGTTTTGATAAGTCCGATCGCGAACTTACTAAATCTACGAGAGTTTGCCGATCGAGATTCGGCAAATTTTCGGCTGCAATAGTTTTTAGTTGCGGATCATTAAGCAATTTTTCAAACTCGCTACGCATCCCTTTGATGTCTAATTCAGGCGGTTTGAGGCTTTGGATATAGTCTTCGACATTTTCGCGCAAGCTTGTGGGGTCGATCGCGCTACCGAGTTCATGGCCCACTGCTGCTGCTGCTGCTTTGGCTGTGGCGACTACTTGGTTGCTGGCTGCTTTAGCGCCGATAGCCGAGGCTGCAGTGCCGACAATCGCTTGAAAACCTGATGTGGCGGTGTTGACGACGGAACCGATCAAGGAACCGACGGTGGTGGAACTCACCCAAACAAGCATTGAGAAATAGGTAGCCCACACGACTAAACCGACGATCGCACCTAAACCGGGACTGCTAATCAAGCTCAGCTTAACTGCTAGCAAGCAAGCAAAGAATAGGGCGATGGTGACGGTAATCAGCGTCCAAGTACCTACCTTTCGGCCGATGTGGCGGACTGGGGGGCTGCTGCTATCCGAGTGGTGGTCGTCGTCGTGGGATTGTCCAATGTACGAAAGGCCGGCTGCTACTGATAAATTTGTTAGCAAGAGTTGGAAAGCGCAGGCGAGTACGACTCCAGCTATCAAGGCGATAAAAAATTGCGGCCCGGAATAGAGGAGTGCTGCGTCTTCTACTCTGTTTGTTGTAGTAGTCTGCTCTACTGGCACTTGGGCCAGCCAGAACCCGATCTTATACAGTTGTGGATTTATTGGCAAATTTTGATACATAGTATATTCCTCGTTAAGGAGTGGGTGCGCGCGCTCATTGGCGCAAGTTAACCAATGTATAGTTTTAGACTCATGCCCCCAATGGCAAGCATCGCCTTATTGTCGAGCTAAAGCATCCCCCTACAGTTGGAAGTGTAGAAATATGTCTGCGGCAGGCTGTCACTTTAGGGCTATTTGTGGTATGTAAATTGGCAGTTGTGAAGTTGTTAGTTCTCAGTTATGAGTAAGGTGCGCTGTGGCGCCTCCGAGATAGATAGTAGTAATGGTAAGTCTGATTAAAACTATCGCACAGGAAAATCTTTGGTCGATCGATATTAAGAGTCGGCACAGAAGCCCAGACAAATTGTTCACAATTCATCAACCAATGCCATAGCAAATTAGCTTTCAAGGAATTCGATCGTGCAGCGAGAAAGTCATGCAATTATTATTGGCGGCAGTTTAGCAGGACTGTTGGCCTCTAGAGTATTAGCAAAACACTTCGATCGAGTAAGTATTGTTGAACGAGATTTTTTTCCTGAACAACCCGCACCTCGCCCCGGGATTCCTCAATCCCGTCACCTTCACATACTTTTAAATCGGGGGAAAATCATCCTAGAAGAGTTTTTTCCCGGCTTGGAAAACGAACTGGTAGCTGCTGGTGCTCCTAGGTTAAATCCGAGGTTGAGCGGGTGGTTTAGTCCGGCGGGTTGGGCCCCGCAATCCAGCCCGGATCTAAATGATTTAATTATGTTCAGTCGGGATTTACTGGATTGGCAAATTCGCCGCCGGTTGGCTGAAAATACGAATGTGCATTTCCTCGAAGGAGGCACAGTAACGGGGTTGCTAGCGAATGCCTCGCGCGCGGAGGTTGGTGGCGTGTCGGTGCGTTTTCGCGATCGCCACAACCCAGCTAACATTCATGAAGAGAATTTGTATGCAGATTTAGTAGTCGATGCTGGGGGCAAAGTTTCCAAAACACCTCAATGGTTGAAAAGTTTGGGCTATGAACCTCCGCAAGAAACCGTTATCAATGCTTTTGTCGGCTATGCCAGCCGCATCTATGAAGGCAGCGGTAAATTGTCAGACACTGCGCCAGTATTTGTGTCAACCGCACCGCCATTTCGCACCCGTGGCGGTGCAATTTTCCCGATCGAAGGCAATCGCTGGCTGGCGCTTCTCATCGGGGGCGATCGCGATTATCCTCCCGCAGACGAAGCAGGTTTTCTAGAATTTGCCCGCACTTTGCCAACCCCGACAATTTATGATGCAATTAAAGACGCAGAAGCAATAACACATGTTTATAGTTATCGAGGTACAGAAAACCGTTTGCGCCACTACGAGCGCCTCCGTCGTTATCCTGAAAACTTAATAATTATCGGTCATGCAGTTTGCGCTTTTAACCCGATATACGGACACGGAATGACGGTTGCTGCACTGGATGCTCAGATGCTAGATGAATGCCTCCAAAAGCAGCGGCCTCGCTATCTGCAAGGCAATTTAAAAGGTTTCTCTCGACAATTTCAACAAAAGTTAGCAAAATTACATACAATTCCTTGGACATTTGCCATCAGTCAGGATTCCCGCTATCCGGGAAGTGAAGGTGCCAAACTAAACCTCGCTACGCGGCTGACAATTGATTACATGGATCTGGTGTTAAAAGTGCTGGTCGGAGATGCTAAAGTTTGTCAAGCTTTTTTGGAAGTTCTGCACATGATTGAGTCGCCGGCTGTACTTTTTCATCCCAGTATTGCGCTGAAGGCGATCGGGCAATTAGTCACCGTTCGGCAGAAGGCAGAATTAAGATCGAGAGTTTATACAGAATCAGGTTAGGATCGCGAATTAAATAACTTACAATTTTAATTGTTATTGTGGGATGGGCGTCCCGCCCGTCCCACTTTCAAGAGTGGAAGTTATTTAATTCTCATTCCTTAGTTTTGCCAGTTCTCTTTTTTCACCGCCGATGAAAGGAGATAAACGCAGATGAAATCTATTCACCTGCATTTATTTAAGCTGATATTATGTCTGCTTGAACCTAAATTATAAAAGCGTGACTTGTGCGACTGCGATTTTCGGGTATTTCACGTAATTAAGATGGATAAAATCAGACTTTGCACCCCAAATTTCTGTTTTTGAAATAAATCATTAGATTGATGGCAAAAAATGTTGGTAGTCACGACTTACCCACAGGAGTCAAGAAACCATTTTTTTTACCCATAGCCCTCGCGCTTCACGCTATATTGTTGTAAAAAAAATCGGTTTCTGCCGCCTAGACTAATATAGAGTTGTGCAATTCTCAATTCCCAGCCAAACAATCTAATTCCCCTTGCATTTGGGCGGTAACTCGCTCGAAACAAGCATCAACATAATCGCGATCGCGCGCCGCCTCCGAACCATACCTCTCAAATACAATCGGTTCGCACACGCGAGTCCGAATTTGCACAGGTAAAGGTAGGTTTGGCAAAGGCCCAATACTCAATCCCCAAGGCAATCCCAAATACACCGGCAATACCACCGGATCGATGCCAAATAGCCACGGCATTCCCAATTCATGCAATTGCTTTGCTTGTTCGTACAAATCTGCCAAAACTATCAAAGTATCGTGAGCACCATGCGATATAATTGGTAAAATTGGCACTTCTTCTCGCAATGCTAATTTGATAAATCCCTTGCGTCCCGCAAAGTAGATTCGATCGCGCAAGTGGTGGGGACGAAAAACATCTTGGGCGCCGCCCGGATAGACGAGAACTGGGGCATTTTTTCGCAAAGCTGCGATCGCCATTTTCGGATGTGCCTTGAGGGCACCACACTGAACCGCCATGCTAGCAATATCAGGAGAAACTTCCCAAATCCTGGGGTGCATCAATCCGTAGGCCAAGCGTTCGGTTCCGTACCTGCGGAACCATTCGTATAGGAACATAAACATATCGGGAGCGGCGATTCCCCCGTTGTGAGAACCGACAACGAGCATTTTTCCGCTCGCGGGGACGTTGTGCCAACCGTCGCTTTGTACGCGAAAATAGTAGCGGTACAGCCATTCCCAGATTGGCAACAGAAGCTTAATGAAGTCGGGATTGCGATCGTCTAATGATAGACCGTCAAAGGGATAGTTAGAGGATTTGCCGTCTTTTTTGTTAGTAGTTATCGTCACTGCAAAAATATTTAACGCTTTGGTCATTATATAGCAGAAGGAAGAAAGCTTTAAATCTGGAAGACAGAAGGCTTTAGTTATTTGGGAAATAAGGAAGAAGGAAGGATATTAGTTTGGATTTTCCTCTCCTGGTGCGTGCGATCATCCCGATAGCCCTCCCAACAAAAGATTTTTCCTATCATTAATAGGCTCCCATTCCGCAGGAATCTACCGAATTAGTTTCAGCAATTGAAAACCTCATAAATATCGAGCGCGGTTGCTATAGCAATATAATTAAATCAGAATTGGTGCAAATATTTGGTTTCTGATTTGAGCGGGCTGCTTTTGTTCGGAGGTTTTGTGCTGGTTGTCTCCACAGGAACAAAACCGTTTGCAAACAGCTACAGCAACTGTCGCTGATGGCGGGGCGGCTTTAGCCACAAAAACACAACTGTGCCTCAAGCCGATAAGTTTCCGTTTTGGAAGATTTTATCAAGTTGACGCCCGCCATCGGGTCAATGCTAGCGATTGGCGCTGTTTACTTTTCCCCTCTGCCATTCCCAGACTCGGACACTTCCACCTTCTCCCCCTCCCCCACTGTGGCATAATGAGCAATTTATAGGCGTAGCAGCTTTATGTGTCTTCGCTCAACTCACCAAACATTAAATTATATAAATTAAACTTGACTTGCGGTAAAAAAAAGTTACATAAAGCTTTTTTGTGGAAGACAAATCGATTTTTTTGCTATATTGACCTGCAATTAAGATAATGATTGTGGTTAAGTGAGGATTTGAACGGATGAAAAACTTGAATTGCTGGAATAAACCCGCTGCATTGCTGGGCGCGATCGCGATCGCAACCGGAAGTTTGCAAGCGAATGCGATCGGTGTTGCCGCCCCATCAACATCGACTGTCAGTCAAGATGCTGAAAATATTGCCTTTGAAGATAGCGCCACCTTTCAAATAGCCCAGGCTGGCAACCTTTGTCGCAAAGTCACTCCCAAAGAAGGTTTGACAGTTCGCCAGAACCCAGACCCCAAATCCCCTAGAGTTGGCGGGGTAGGACTTAACACTCAGGTAACGCTGTCCCAAGGCGCTACTTCTGTTAAAGCCTCCGACGGTCGCCTCTGGATTCAAATTACCGCTCCCGTCACAGGGTATGTAGCTAGCGGATATCCCAACGACGAAAGTAATTTAGGTTCGTGCACAATTAGTCAAACTCCTGCACCGGCACCAGCACCAGCACCAGCACCAGCGCCAGCACCCGCACCCGCACCCGCACCAGCACCAGCGCCAGCACCCGCACCAGCACCAGCGCCCGCACCAGCGCCCGCACCTACACCGGCACCGGCACCAGCACCGGCACCAGCACCCGCACCTACACCGGCACCCGCACCCGCACCAGCACCAGCACCCGCACCCGCACCAGCACCCGCACCCGCACCAGCACCCGCACCCGCACCCGCACCAGCACCCGCACCAGCACCCGCACCCGCAACGGGCCCAGTAAGTCTGTGCCGCCAAGTAGAACCTCGCGTAGCGCCGAGGGGTCTAGCTATCCGCACTGAACCTTCAAGGACTGCTGCGGTTAAAGGTGGTGTACCGGCTAACGGTCAAGTAACGCTTGTGCCGAATTTCCAGTTAGTGAGAGATAAGAATGGAGAAGACCGCAATTGGGTTGAGATTTCAGCCCCTGCGGCGGGATTCATCTCTGCTGGAAATTTGATCATGTGCAAGTAAACTTGTGAGTTCGATCGCTCTTTTTGACTAAAAGAGCGATCGACACCGAAAATAGTTTTAAGATTGTCGCGCAGCAAGCGAACAACGCGGAACCCAGATTGCTTCGATGACTTACCCAGGAATAACTGATTTCTGTCGCGAGTCAGAGTTTTGCTGCGATATCTTTGGGGTTGGAGACGGTAATTTTGCGCTCGGCAACGAACTGTTTAGCGTTAATTGCTTCGTAGTTCGATCGGGCGGCGGGCTGCCCCATTGCTGCGATGGGAATTTGGATGCAGGTAAAGACAGCTAGGAAAAAGAGCGCTCGCTTGACAATTGATGGGTTCATCAGGCTTGAGATTGTGCGAGAAACTTTTGTCTCCGAGATGCAAAAGCCGCCAAATCTGCCTCGGTGAATTGAGTGTGCTGCCATGAGGGGCGGGCAAGCAGTCGATCGCACCAAGCTTGAATTTTAGGATAGCCGTCTAGGGACACACCAACCCAAGATAGCAAGGGCACGACGGTGCCGGCAACGCACTCGGCAAACGTCAGACTGTTGCTAGCGAAAAAAGGGCGATCGTCCAACAAACCTTCAAAGAATTTCAACACAGTATCGACTTTTTCCTTAGCCTTTGCGATTTCCTGCGCTTGGGGAGTTCCCCATCCCATTTTTTCACTGCTGAGGGGGTAAAGTCCCGGTAGAAGTTCGTTAACCGTGACCAATTCTACCATCTTCACAACTGCCAAATCTTTCGGTTCTTTTGGCAGCATTGCCGGTTCGGGATACTTCGTTTCTAGATAGTCAAGAATTGCTAGAGACTCGACGACAGTGAAGTCATCATCGACCAAAACAGGGATGCGGTGAAAAGGATTCATTGCCACAAATTCAGACTGCAAGTGATCGCCGTCCAAGTGGATTTCTATTAACTCAAAATCGAGGTTTTTTTCTAAAAGGGCGATCCACACGCGGCGGGAGTTGGCGGAAATGGGAGTATGGTAAAGTTTCATAAATGTTGTGCCTGGTTATTCAAAGGTAATAAAAGCCACATTTTGATTATGCACCTTGACTGTCATTTGATTTATTTTCTCCAATTTTGTCCTCTCCAGTTTCACCGTCTCCACTGTCGTCTAAATTTTTACTTTCATCTGAAACTTCATAATTATCCATAATTTCGATCAATAAATGCTTTAGATTCTTATCGGGTGGTCGTTTCTCGAATTCTGCGTGCGTGTAAATCCACAGCAACACAACTTCTTTTTTTCTAATATCTAACAAATATATAAGTCGCCCTTGTTCAGCGGCTCCGCGAAGCTGAGGCATTTTAAACTCCAGCTTCCAGAATTCTAATCCATCACGGCTAGAGCCTTGAGGCCAAGGTTCTAAATGTCCCAACGGTGGACGGGGACGGGGGTCAACGCTCAAAATTCTGAGGAATTTTTGGAGTAATTCGACAAATTTTACTAATCCTGCCTGATTTTTACGATATCTATCGCGGATCAGTTTTTGCTGACTTCTCTCAAAGTTATTCGAGAGCTTGATTTGAAATTGCTCTGATCCGTTCACACGCCTCCTCCGCCGTCATTGCCTCGCTAGTTTCCCACCCTGCCAAAGTTTCCTCCAGAGCTTCGGATAGTGCTTTTTGATAAGCCATATCTTCCCGTTCTACTCCACTCAAAATCGCATTAATAAGTCTATTAAAGGCGTTAATATAAGCTACAAAACTATCGAGTTCACCTTTAAGTACCATCCAAGGTAAAGCGATAGCCAAAGAAAAAAGCCCCACAAATTTAAGCAACCTGTCTTTAATTCCTTGAGGGGGTTCAATGAAAGCATAGGCAAAAACTTTAAGTAATTCTTGCGTTTCAGCAGGAATTTTTTCCCAACGGTCTTCAATTTTTACAGCTAAATTGTTTGCTTTTTGAGCCAGTTCCCAAAACTTTGAAGCGCTGGACGTGCGTGGCTGAAATATCTGCCGAATTTCGCTGGGGCTAATTGTGATAGTGGCTGACATTGGCCTGACCTCTGCTCACTTTACGATTAATCAGTCATTCTCAGTATATCATCAAAACAAACTTCTGGAAATCCTGTAATTGGCTGATTATTTACTTATTGTGACTTCCTGACGCACAGATGCGGTAATCGCCTCTACTAGGAATAGTCGCTCGCTAAGTGACAAATTAAGCGTTAATTTCATTATTTCTTGAAATGATAATTCTTTTGCATATTCGGAAGAATTATCATTTCGAGCGGGCGAAAAAACCTCATCAGAACTTAAATGCTTGACTGAAGTATTACGATCTAAACTTGCCTTCATGTCTGCGAGTAGAAGTTCTAAAAATTTAATATCGTTCCCTAGATCGGCAGCCTCATCTTCATCTTCTTCTATCTCTTCAATTACTTGCAAACGTTCTTGATAGGCATTGATTTGGTGTTCAATCGCTTCTATAATAAACCTGAAATCTTTAAATGATAAGTTCATATTAGTTACCTTCCTAAAAATAAATAGTCACTCGTCCAAAGTTAATTAAAAATCCCCAAAATACTATTTTTTAAGATTTCAGGTTATTTGATAGATAGAAGAAACAAGTAATCAAACATACTATGAATTATATTAGTAGGTTGGGTTTCTCTACTTAAACCCAACCTCAGACTAACTTATTCTAGTTTATGGAACAAGGTGCCTATGAGGTGAAGTGCCTCTTTGTATTTTTCTAGAGTCATCGGTCTACTGGGCTGGAATAACCAATGACCTGGACGATCATTCACTAATTCCAGTTCTGGTGGAATGTCAGTGCCGAGGTCTAATTTATACCAATTTTTTCCTGAGCCTGGCCTCTCAAAGGTTGATATTCCTTCTGACCGAGACATTCCTCCTGACAACCTTCCTTCTTCTAAAGTAGGCATAACCCATAATTCATCTTGCTGTTCATAAACGGTAATATCTTTATTGGGTCTGACATTATCCATTCTAGGTGAACTAGCATTCCCCTGTCGATACAGCGCAACGGGTGTTTTAGGCATCTTTAATCTCCTGAAGTTGTAAAAAATTAACTGGTAACGCAGGATTAGGTTTTTCGTTATAACCTCGCGTTTGAGTACAGAGGCACGGGGGCCTTATGGATTGAGCGTTTAGTTAATTTCGCTTCAGAGTTAAAGTTATGCCTATGCTAAAAACCGTTACCAAAATAACAGGGCGGGCCCTAAAGCCCGCCCCATCAAACTATCGACTATCGACTTAGTAATCGAAGTCGCCGCCGCCCATGCCGCCGCCAGCGCCTGCAGCAGCGCCATCCTTCGGTTCAGGCTTGTCAACGACGATACACTCGGTTGTCAGCACCATACCAGCAATAGATGCGGCATTTTGTAGAGCAGAACGAGTCACCTTCGCGGGGTCAACGATACCAGCTTCAAACATATCGACAAACTCATTTGTCGCTGCGTTGAAACCAACGTTGAACGGCTTTTCTTTGACGCGCTCAGCAATCACAGCGCCGTTCAAACCAGCATTTTCAGCAATCCGCTTCAGAGGAGCAGCCAGAGCCCGTGCCACAATCAAAGCACCGGTCAATTCTTCGCCCTTCAGGCTGCTGTTAGCCCACTCTTCCAATTGAGGAGTCAGGTGAGCCAAAGTTGTACCGCCGCCAGGAACAATTCCTTCTTCGACAGCAGCTTTGGTTGCGTTGATCGCATCTTCAAGACGCAGTTTGCGATCCTTCATTTCTGTTTCGGTAGCCGCGCCAACTTTGATGACTGCGACGCCGCCAGCCAATTTGGCCAAACGTTCTTGCAGCTTCTCTTTGTCGTAGGAAGACTCGGTTTCGTCCATTTGACGGCGAATTTGTTCGCAGCGGGACTTAACTGCAGCTTCGTTACCTTCGGCAACAATTGTGGTGCTGTCTTTGGTGATGGTGATGCGGCGAGCTTTGCCGATCATGTCAAGCTTGGTATTTTCCAGTTTCAAACCGGCGTCTTCGGTGATTAGTTGACCGCCGGTCAATACGGCGATATCTTCTAACATGGCTTTGCGTCGATCGCCAAAACCGGGTGCTTTAACAGCAGTCACGTTCAACACACCGCGCAGTTTGTTGACAACGAGGGTAGCTAAAGCTTCTTTCTCAATGTCTTCTGCAATGATCAACAGCGGGCGGCCGGAACGAGCTACTTGTTCGAGCACGGGTACTAAATCTTGTACCAGAGCAATTTTCTTGTCTGTCAGCAAGATGAACGGTTCTTCGAGAATCGCTTCCATCCGTTCGGTGTCGGTGACGAAGTAGGGAGAAATGTAGCCTTTGTCAAAGCGCATCCCTTCGGTGATTTCCAATTCGGTGGTCATAGACTTCCCTTCTTCCAGGGAAATCACGCCTTCTTTGCCCACCTTGTCCATTGCGTTGGCAATCATTTGACCGACTTCATCGTCGTTACCAGCAGAGATGGAGCCGACTTGAGCGATGGCTTTGGAATCTTCTACTTGTTTGGCGTGTTCGGCAATTTTTTCTACCAAAAACGTGGTTGCTTTGTCAACACCGCGCTTGAGGGCGATCGCATTTGCGCCGGCTGCTACGTTACGCAGACCTTCTTTGACCATGGCGTGAGCCAAAACGGTAGCAGTTGTTGTACCGTCGCCTGCTGCGTCGTTGGTTTTGGAAGCGGCTTGACGGATCAGGGCAACGCCTGTATTTTCTACGTGGTCTTCTAGTTCGATTTCTTTGGCGATGGTAACACCGTCATTGACGATCTGAGGAGCTCCGAATTTCTTTTCGAGAACCACGTTACGGCCTTTGGGGCCGAGGGTTACGGCCACTGCTTCGGCCAAAATGTCCATACCGCGTTCGAGGGCGCGACGTGCATTTTCGTTGTAGATGATACGCTTAGCCATAGTTTTTGGGGATGAGAGGGTTTGAGATTTTGGATTGGGGATGATGGATTTTAGTCATTTGTCCCGTGTCATTAGTTGTTTGGCGGCGTTCGCTTTAAACTAATGACTGATGACTAAGGACTAAGGACTGATGACTAATGATTAATTAGTTAACGATCGCCAGAATGTCTTTTTCTGCAAGCAAGACGTATTCGTCTGTGCCGAGTTTGATATCGGTGCCGGCGTACTTCGAGTAGAGAACTTTGTCGCCGACTTTGACTTCCATTTCAATGCGGGTGCCATCGTCATTGCGCTTGCCGGGGCCCACGGCCGCGACTTCGCCTACTTGGGGCTTTTCCTTAGCTGTGTCGGGCAGAAGGATGCCGCCGGCGGTTTTTTCTTCGCTAGCGCTTACTTTTACGAACACGCGCTCGCCTAACGGTTTAACGGTAGAAACACTCAGTGATACTGCTGCCATAAATAAATCTCCAGATTACAGATTGTCGTCAGTCGTCAGGGGTCACGATGAAAGCAACAGCGGACTACTTACAACTGACATATTAGCACTCTCGACTCCTGAGTGCTAATTTAGCTCTAGAAAGGGGCGATCGCAACTTAGTTGTCAGTACGGGTTCCCGAACCGAGCATGAGTTGAAGGGAAGGAGAGGGGGGAGTGCAGGGCTGTTTCATTCTTTTGTAGGGGCAGCCCCCCGTGGCTGCCCCCATGTCTGTGCAGTCGTCTGTGGCGGGGTAGGCACGGGGGGGTAGGCACGGGGGGGTAGGCACGGGGGGGTAGGCACGGGGGGGTAGGCACGGGGGCACTACCCCTACAAAATTCATGTTTTTGGTGAGAATGAAACAGCCCTGGGATTGGAGGCTGTGATGATGACTTTTGATCGCTAACCAATTATTTTTGATTGATGAAGAGAATGACAGAAAATAACATGGAATCTTGCAGCCAAGGCTTGAGCGCTTGCGTCCAAAGCCTGGGAATCCCTCAAATCGAGCGGCATATTTTTATCTGTGCCGACCAAACCGTGCCCAAGTGCTGCGATCGGCAAACCAGTCTGGAGGCGTGGAATTACTTAAAAAAACGCTTGCAAGAATTGGGGTTGGACAAGCCAAGTGCCACTCGACCAACCTGCGTCTTTCGCACGAAAGCCAATTGCCTGCGAGTGTGCGCGTCTGGCCCGATTATGGTAGTCTATCCAGACGGAGTGTGGTATCGCGACGTTACTCCACCCGTGATTGAGAGAATTATTCAGGAACATCTCCTAAACTCAAAGGTGGTTCAAGAATACGCTTTCTTGACTCATCCTTTGCCTGTGCCTGCTGAGACCCAGCCAAACATTTAAGTGTAGCGCTGTTTAAAGTACAGGGTTATAGGTAAAGTGTTAAATTTAAGGTTAAGGGTGAAAAATTGAGACAGTTTCGCGTCCTGGCGATCGCACCTGCTACAGCTCAATAAAACTGTAGTTAGGTTCTTGTCTTGCTGGTGCGGCTTCCCGTGTTCCTTGTGTTTCTCAAAAGGTACAGTAAAAAAAATCGATCGCAGGAACTGAGAAATTTTGTGCAAAAATTTCTCAGTGGCAGACACTAAGCAGGTTGCCAAACTACACTAGAAACAGTTAAATACGTAAGTAGGGAGTCTGCTTAAATTTCTCTATATCAGAAGTATCATTTAAAACCGGGGCATTAACCTGAAATTGAACCATCGAGATTAAAGATATTTAACTTGCGCTCTGTTAGGGAATCTGCAATCAATCAAGGCTGATCTTGACAGGGCGATCGTCGATTACAGGTTTGGGCTGCGTTCCAGGTCGTAAGACACTCACAAACAGCCGTCGATTATAGGTTGGAAAGCGGTAATACCCGCCCCGCTTTCCCTCACCGCCATCCCTTCAGTCGATCGTCGTCCTCCACTCCCAGCCGGGTGGCGGGGGACTGACCGAAAAAACAGAAGTGAAAACAAGGAAGTGTGCGGGATACTTTAGCGGGAATAAACATGACAAAGGACAATAATTCAGGAGAACAAAAACGGCTGATGCTGGTTGACGACGACCCCAATTTGATCTTGCTGGTCAAAGACTACTTGGAGTTTCGGGGTTACAACGTCATTACAGCAGAAAACGGCAGAGACGCTCTGGAAAAACTAGAACAAGAAGTTCCCGACTTGATGATCTGCGACGTGATGATGCCGGAAATGGACGGCTACACTTTAGTCAAACACATCAGAGAAGACCCGCGCACGAGCTGGATTCCGGTTCTTTTCTTGTCCGCAAAAGGTCAAAGTTCAGACCGAGTAAAAGGCTTGAGCACGGGCGCTGACGTTTATATAGTCAAGCCTTTTGAACCAGAAGAACTGGTAGCCCAAGTGGAATCTTCTCTGAAAGCAGCATCCCGCTTGATTCGTCACTCAAATCCCGGTATGGAGAGTGGCCCAAAAATTAAGGCGCGCCGCAATGTCGAATTGACTCCCACTGAGTTAAAGGTGGTACAGTTGCTAGCGCAGGGTATGGCAAACCGCCAGATCGCAGACGTGATGAATGTCAGCCAGCGGACTATCGAAAGCCACGTCAGCAATATGCTGGGCAAAACAGGTCTGCACAACCGGACAGAGTTAGCTCGCTGGGCTCTTGAAAGCAAAAAGGCTTGAGCGGAGGTAGTCTGCGCTATGAAATCAGGGGAGCAACATCTACTGCTATGCGCTGGGCGTATGCCTGCTTGGCGGTAGGGCGGTGGGCGCGGTAGTTTGAAGACGCCCTTAACCTTGACACGGCAGTCGGTATTGAGTTACTAGGCGTATAGTTTGTGAGGGCCCCTCGCTCAAAAGCAAGCAGGGTTAAAAGAACCCTCTGGCGGTAGAGCCGAAAATATGAAATACTGGGGAGATGGAGTTTTCTGAAGTCTAATCTATTGCCTCAGTTAGCTCCATGTTGCTAAAATGTGATATTTAGATTAACTTCTTTCTACAATTATTAGGTCTAAGTTTCTATGACAAACTTAATGAACCGCCTTTCTATTTTTGTGGACGGGAACAATATGTTCTACGCTCAACAAAAGAACGGTTGGTTTTTTGATCCTCGCAGGGTGCTCGAATATTTCAAAACTTCGCAGCCGAATGTCATCTTGATCAATGCTTTCTGGTATACGGGTCTGAAAGACCCCCAAGATCAAAGGGGATTTCGAGATGCTTTGATCAGTCTAGGTTACACGGTTCGCACTAAAATTCTTAAGGAATATTACGACGATGCTTCGGGCAGATATTCTCAAAAGGCTAATTTAGACATAGAAATTGTGGTTGATATGTTTAATACCGTGGATCAATACGACCAAGTTGTGCTGTTTAGCGGGGATGGGGATTTTGAGAGGGCGATCGAGCTGCTCCGCTCGAAAAATACTCATATTACTGTGGTATCCACCGAAGGAATGATTGCTAGAGAGTTACGAAATGCTACAGATAGGTATATAGACCTAAATGAAATTAGGGAACATATCGAGAAGATGGATTATTAGTCAGTAGTTAGTAGTTATTAGTCATTAGTCATTAGTCATTAGTTAGTAGTTATTAGTCAGCAGTTATGGGTTATGGGTTATGGGTTATTAATTATTCGTTATTGGCGCGAAACACGGGACTGGTGCTCCCGCCAAAAAACGCATACTTGCTTTCCGATAGGAGCCACCAGTAGCCCAAAATTTTAGACTAAGGTTCAAGTTCCCAGATTCATCTGTGGAGTAAATCTAAAATCTAAAATCTAAAATCTAAAATCTAAAATCGACTGACTGGAGACTAAAAATCCATAAAAACGGACAAGTAAAAATCAGGAAAACACTTTTGTAGAGCTATGAAAACTCAACCAAGTCAAGACCGGATTATTATTTTCGATACGACTTTGCGGGACGGAGAACAATCTCCGGGTGCATCTCTAAATGTGGATGAAAAGCTAACTATCGCCCGCCAGTTAGCGAGATTGGGCGTGGATGTGATTGAAGCGGGTTTCCCTTTCACCAGCACAGGAGATTTCGAGGCAGTCCAAAAAATAGCCCGATCGGTTGGCACGGAAAATGGGCCGACAATTTGCGGTTTAGCAAGGGCGAGAAAGGAGGATATTAAAACAGCAGCCGAGGCTCTCAAACCCGCCGTAAATTCGCGAATTCATACGTTTCTGGCTACGTCCGATATTCACTTGGAGTATAAGCTGAAAAAGACGCGGGCTGAGGTTCTGGAAATTGTGCCGGAAATGGTGGCTTACGCTAAGTCTTTTGTGGATGATGTGGAGTTTTCGCCGGAAGATGCTTGTCGCTCGGAACCGGAGTTTTTGTATCAGGTTCTAGAACTGGCGATCGCAGCGGGTGCGACTACTGTTAATATTCCCGATACTGTCGGCTACACGACTCCGAGCGAGTTTGGGGCTTTGATTCGCGGAATTAAGGAAAATGTGCCGAATATCGATCGCGCAATTATTTCGGTGCACGGTCACAATGACTTAGGATTGGCTGTTGCTAACTTTTTGGAAGCTGTGAAAAATGGCGCTAGACAGTTAGAATGCACGATTAACGGGATTGGCGAACGGGCGGGAAATGCAGCTCTCGAAGAGTTGGTAATGGCGCTTTACGTGCGACGCCAATATTATAATCCGTTCTTGGGCCGGCCTGCGGATTCTGAGGAACCGCTGACAAATATTGACTCGCGCCAAATTTACAAAACATCGCGCTTGGTTTCCAATTTGACGGGGATGTTGGTGCAGCCAAATAAGGCGATTGTGGGAGCAAATGCTTTCGCTCACGAGTCGGGAATTCACCAAGACGGAGTGCTGAAAAATAAGCGGACATACGAGATTATGGACGCTGAGTCGATCGGCTTAACTGAAAATCAAATCGTCTTGGGCAAATTATCCGGCCGCCACGCTTTTCACACTCGCTTGAAAGAGTTGGGTTTTGAAATGGCCGACGATGAGCTAAATAAGGCTTTTGTCAAGTTCAAAGATTTAGCTGACAAGAAAAAAGAGATTACTGATTGGGATTTAGAGGCGATCGCCAACAACGAAGCCCACCAAGCACCGGAACTTTTCCGGTTAGAATTGGTGCAGGTTTCTTGCGGCGACAAATCGCGGCCGACAGCAACAGTCACTGTGCGGAATCCGGCGGGCGAAGAATTGACCGATGCTGCGATCGGCACTGGGCCTGTGGATGCGATTTACAGGGCAATTAACCGGGTGGTAAACGTACCGAACGAGTTGATCGAGTTTTCTGTACAGTCGGTGACAGCAGGAATTGATGCGATCGGCGAAGTAACAATTCGCTTGCGCCACGAAGGCAAAGTATTTTCCGGTCACTCAGCAAATACCGACATTATCGTAGCGTCTGCAGAAGCATACATCAGCGCTTTAAATCGCCTGTATCAGGCATTGCAGCATACTACTGAAAAATCTTCGGAACAGCCAAATCTGATCAGAAATGAAGTTGTTGCAAAAGCACAGCGCTGATAAATTTATTGTCAGCCATTTTTCTTGAAACCAACCGCAGACGAACCCAGATCGAAGCAGATAAATCTCAATTAATCTGCCTTGATCCGGGTTTATCTGCGGTTTAAAATTACTTTTTTTTACTAATAACCAAATCTTGAAAAATGCAAGACGAAACCTTAAAAAAAGAGCGGCAATTCCACGATGCTTGGGCATCCACAATCGATATTGACGGCATTCAAGTCAATGATTACTTTGAAGCTTGTACCGCCCCAGAAAATAGATTTATAGTCCAGCAAATGGGCGATATTACAGGCAAACGCCTGTTAGATTTAGGCTGTGGCGCGGGAGAAAATAGCGTTTATTTTGCTAAAAAAGGCGCGCATTGTGTGGCGGCGGACTATTCTCAGGGTATGGTAGAAGTTGCTCTGAAATTGGCAGAGAAAAACGGCGTCAAAATAGACGGCTGCACTGTAAATGCAATGGCTATGGATTTCCCCGACAACAGTTTTGATATTGTCTACGCTTCTAATTTGCTGCACCATTTGCCGGAACCTGAAAAGGCAATTCGCGAAATGCACCGCGTGCTGAAGCCTGGGGGTAAAGCTTGTTTTTGGGACCCGATGAAGCACAATCCGGTGATTAATGTTTACCGCAGGATGGCGACTGAGGTGCGGACTGAGGATGAAAGTCCTTTGGATATTAATATTGTGAAACTTGTTCAATCTTTGTTTTCCGAGACGGCTTATGATACGTTTTGGCTGACATCGCTGTGGATTTTTTTGCGCTTTTATTTGATAGAAAAAGTGCATCCAAATGAGGAGCGTTATTGGAAAAAGATTATCATTGAACAAGAGAGATTGAAACCGGAATATTCTCGATTAGAAGGGTGGGATGGGTTTTTGAAGAAGTTGCCTTTGATGAAGCGCTTGGCTTGGAATTTGGCTGTGGTGGCAACGAAGTAATTAAAAGAAGTACAATAAGTCAAAGCATTTAATTAAGAGGCTAATTATGCCAGAAACTATTACTGCTATCTACGAAAACGGGGTTTTTCGTCCCTTGAGTCCTTTGTCATTAAATGATGGGGAAACTGTGCAGATTCAACTCTGGCCAAATGATCCAAAAAAGCAGGCAGAATTGGCAATCCAGTTTTTAGTTGACCGAGGATTGGTGACTCCACTACCTAACAATCCCCATAACGTCGAGGCTGTCACTGATGAAGATGTGTATGAATTGGCTAAAAGGTTAGGGGCCAAACCGGGCAAGCCTCTATCAGAAATGATTATCGAGGATCGCGGCCCGTGGTAAACATTTATTTTTTGGATAGCAGCGCCCTCATCAAAAGATATGTGGTTGAAATTGGCAGCCCTTGGATAAAAACGCTCACGGATTCCCAGACTGGTAACTCGCTGCTTGTAGTCCGCATCACCTGGGTGGAAGTTCTTAGTGCTTTTGCACGCAGACAACGTGAAGGCGGTATAACTGCTGCGGAAGTTGCTGCACTTATTGGAAAGTTTCGCTCTGAATTCAATAGTCGGTATAGAGTTATTGAAGTTGATCCGGCACTGGTTGAAAGGGCGGGTGAACTGATTGTTCAATATCCGCTGCGGGCTTATGATGCTGTGCAATTAGCGGCTGCTTTGCGCGTTCAATCTGTTTTAACATCAATGCCAGAAACTCGGCTGATTTTTGTTTCGGCGGACAACAGATTGCTGGATATTGCTCAGTCGGCAGGGTTGGCGACGGATAATCCTAATAATTATAAGTAATCAAGATGTTTGTAGTGAGGAATGCCAGTCTCCATAAAAATCAGAGGACTGGCATTCCTCACTACAAACTAATTTTAGTACGATCGCTCTTTATAGGATTTCTTTCAAAGTTTTAACTAAGATTTGATTCTGTTCATCAGTACCTACACTAATCCGCAATTTGTCTTCTAATCGGGGCTGATTGAAGTATCGAATCAATATTCCCCGTACTTTGAGTGTTTGATAAATTCTTTCTGCATCGCCGTTTGGTGACCTAACTAACAAAAAGTTGGTTTGCGAGGGCCAAACTTCAAAGCCTAATTCCTGGAAGCTAACGGCTAGTTTTGCTCTGGAAGCCTTAATTTTTTCGGCGTTGGCTATTTTGTGGTCTTGATCTGCGATCGCCGCTGCCCCCACTGCATAGGCTAAAGCATCCACATTATAGCTGTCTTTGATTTTATTTAATTCTGCCAGCAGCGCCGGATTTGCTATGGCAAAACCCAGCCTCAACCCTGCGAGGGAATAACCTTTTGAAAGCGTTCTCAAAACTATAACATTACTGTACGTTTCTGTCAAGTTCAAAGCATTTTCTTCGGCGAAATCTACATAAGCTTCGTCGATGACAAGAATGCCCGATAACTCTTTAGCCAGCTTCTCCAAATCTGCAACAGATATGGCTGTTCCCGATGGACTGTTTGGCGAAGCTACAAATGTCACTGCACCCTGGGCTGCTATTAGCAAATCGACTGGTAACTTGTAGTCGTCGGGATAAGGAACTTCGACAAATTCTGCCTCTTGAATTTCTGCCAAAGTGCGATATAAAACGTAGGTAGGCGCAGGACAAACAACTGGTTTACCAGATTCGCCGACAGCGCGAACTATCAAGTTTAATAAATCGTCGCTGCCGTTACCTACCGCAATCCAATCGTCAGGTACTCCTAAAACTTTACTAGCAGCAATGCGGAAACTTTTGCCCGTTGGATCTGGATAGCGCCGCAGCATTTCTCCGTCTATTTCCTCAAGCACTTTTAAGGCTTTGGGAGAAGGCGGATAGGGATTTTCATTAGAATTTAATTTAATAATTTTTGTGCCTAGCGGTGGCTGTTCTCCCGGCACATAGCCAGACATTTCGTGGATGCTTTTGCGAAAGTAATTCATCTATATAATTGAGTTTTGTGGAACGGGCCGGAGAGCCCGTTCTTGATAATGGTGCAAGATATATTGAGTTTTGTGGAACGGGCCGGAGAGCCCGTTATTGATAATGGTGCAAGATATCAAGTTAAACAAATTATATCAAACAATTAGTGACTATCCGCGTTATACCCAAATCAATTAACTTTTGCATATCTGCTCGATCGTCCACCGTCCAGGCTACAATGTCAACTCCCTGACTCCGGCTTTCTGGAATTAGTGCGGGGTTTTCCAGCAACACGCGGTACTGGCTGCTAATCAAATTATCCCGATGCGCCACAGCTTGAGCAAATTGAGTTTTGTATGCTTCTAGATTAGCAACAATGTGTCCGATCGCCAAATCGCCAGATAGCCGCCGCACTTGTTCCAGAAATCCATCGTTAAAGGAAGTAATAACGCATTTGTGTTGGATTTTTTCGCCCTTCAAACTATTGACAAAATCCGCGACATCTGCATCCGACCACTCGCAGTGTGGCTTGACATCAAAGTAAAGAAATTTATCAACATTTTTGAGTATAGCTAATGATTCTTTTAAGGTAGGAATTTTTTGTTGTGAAAATTCATCGCTAAACCATTTTCCGGCATTAAGTGTTTGCAATTGAGACAGGGTTGTTTCCCTAACTTTGCCAGAAACTCCAGTGATTCTATCTAATGTGGCGTCGTGAAAAATCACTGGTACGTTGTCGGCGGATAGCTGGATGTCAAATTCGATCGAATGAGCTCCACGGGCGATCGCCAGTTCAAAAGCTGCTAAAGTATTCTCAGGGGCGATCGCCGAAAATCCCCGATGTGCGATAATTTCTAAATTCACTGTCTTGTGCCCTCTAAAAAATCTGCCACAGTTTGATTAAAAGTTTCCGGTTCAGTCAAAAAAGACCAGTGATTCCCCGGTACTTTTGCAACAGTAAGATTTTTCAAATATCTCTTGTATGGCTGCATTTGCCAAGCCATGCGATTTACGCCTTTTTCCGGCTGTACAAACAAAGTCTGGATATCAATATTTTCAGTTAATCCCGCCACTTTCATCACTTCTGAAAATATCTGATTTCTGGCTGCAATCGCAAATTTACTGCCCCAAGTTCCGTCTGATTTTGGTTCGATTTGCTGTTGGAATATCATTTGTTGCACGTCACTCCAATCTGCGAATTCTCCCGATTGTTTGGCTGCTGCTTCTGCTTGGGATAAAGTCGCAAACGGGCCCACACATTTGAGACAGTCTAATTTTCGGTAAACAATTGGCAGGGTGAGTTTCATCGCGGCGGGCAGTTTGGTGATGAAAATGGGGTCTACTAAAATCATACTGCAAAAGCGATCGGGATTTTGCCTCGCCCAAATCGGTGCTAGTTTTCCCGTCCAAGAATGTCCTAAAATGTGGGCGTCAGGCCAGTTGAGATGTGCCATCAAAGCTTCTAAATCTGCGATCGCACTTTCAAAAGTATAGCCTGTTTTCGGTTTGCTACTCTCTCCGTGACCGCGCATATCTGGCGCTACAATATGATAGCGGTTGGACAAGTAATTGCCCAAGCTAGTCCAGACACACGCACTATCTGCTAAACCATGTAACAATAGCAAACGCGGAACTTTGGTTTTCCCTGTTTCTGGCTGCCATTCTAGGTATGAAAGCTCGATTTCTGGTAAGTGCAAAGTGTTACGACTTGGCATGATTAGGGGGTTTTATATTTGGATAAATTTGATTTAACTTTTTTATCAACAGGCAAGATGCCTGTTCCACAAAGAGTGAATTTTATTGTACGGTTTTCCTCAACAGGCTTGCGGGCCTGTTTCACAAAGAATAAATCTTTTTGTGGGGTGGGGTGGGCTTCTAGCCCGCCCTTCTGACTTAACCTTTGCCCTTCAAACTCAACAAGATAAACTGAGTTTTCTGCGCTTCATCAAAATTGTCATCGCTGACCAAAACTAAACTCTGGCTGCCATCTGGCAAGCGCGGGCCGAGGGTCATCCCCTCTAAATTATACAGCGGAATTCCGAGTTCGCTTAAGTCTAGGAGCAACTTTTTCTTAACAGGTTCCACCGCCACTCGCCCTTTAAAACTCTGGATTCTCGAAGTATCTGTAGCCGCCCCAACTGCTACTTGATAAATCCTAGCGCTGTATCCCGACAGCCCAAAAGAACGTTCTAAACTCAGAATCTGACCGCCACCGACAGTTACTAATTCTGTTAAACCGTTCAAAATAGTCATGGGAACTTGGTCGAGATTGTAAAGATTTTCTGAGACTAATTGCGGCGTTTTATCGACGATGATATAATGTAAAATACGGAGTTTGCTTGCCTGTTCCGGGTCGAAATCTTGCATTAACGGCGCTTCCGTAGCTGCGAACAAACGAAACGGATCTAGACCACCCGGACTAAAGGTTTCTGGGTCGATGGTTAAAGATTCAAAACCTAAATTGTCCACCACTCCTTGCTGCTGTTTTTCATCGCTGGCATCGGGAATATAGCGCTTGGGAATCGGCAATTTTCCCCGCATTTGCCCTGTTTTGAGGTCGAATTCTCCGAGGAAAGGAGGGATGCCAACATGAGTAACACCTTCGCTGGCGACAAATACTGAATTGCGGGGAGAAAGGGCGATGCCTTCGGGATTTATGGAACCCCAAGAGAAGGTTTCACCGTCTGATTTTTTGAGGGAGGTAACGCCGTCAACGGTAACTTTTTTCAGGCGAATGTTGCCGGGGTCACTTGATGTGAGGTCGAGTCGGAGACTGTAAAATCTGGCTTCTCCGTTTTCGCTGGGGTCGTCGGAAAGAGCGTAAAAGCGATAAGCTTTGGAAGTGACTGCGCTAATACCTTTGGGATCGTAGGTAATTCCTGACAAACCGCCGACGGGTACTCCTTCAAAATTCATTTTTGGCAATTCGTACTCGCCCAAAAATTCGAGGGACATTTCCGGAAAAGAGCGGTCTTTTGCAACTGCGGGAGGGGGGGCGCAAGCTGTGCAAACAGTTAAGAGAATTAGGGCGAGACTGAATAAGCGTAAAATACGTTGGCGAAGCCCGCCCCTACGGGGGCTACGCCAACGAAGAGGATCGCCCAGCGTCTTTAAATCCCCATAATTGCTCAGTGCGGTAATTTTTATTTTGTTGCTCTTGTTGAACAGTTTGCTTTTGTGCCATCTTTGTGACATAATTTATACCGTTTTGTAGATATGCAAAACTTGATGTTTCGAGAAGGAATGCCGAATCGCGGCAACCAAATTTTGAGAATGAGAAGTTTTGTACCAATTGGGTGCTTGCTTTTCCTGTGGCTGTGTGCTGGTTCTATTGCTAGCGCCCAAACTAATCCACCAGCCCTCGATCAATTTTCTCCTAATCCTCTAGAAATTACCACACCCGATCCCCTAGCCCCCGCTAACGAATCTTTGAGCAGCACTCAGCGGGAGGAACTGACAGCGGCTTTGGAAGAGTTAAACTTAGAAGCAGCGACTAAACTGCAAGCTGGAGACGGCGCGGGTGCTTTTGAAATTTGGTTCCGAGAATTGCGGCTGCGGAGGTATCTGGGCCCGGCGGCGGAAATTGCTGCTTTGAGTCGGGTGGGAAGTGTTGCTTGGAGTAATGGTAAAAACCTCGAACTACAGCTTATTACTAAACGGTTACAAGCAATTCAAAAAGAAGTCAAATCCCAAGTACCACTTAATACTGAGTTGCTCCCCGCCTTCGCTGCGGCTTTTCAGCAGGTGCGCGCTAAAGGCCCGACTGTAGAAGTTTACCAAGAAATTCTCGAAAATGCGCGCCAAAACCAAGATATATTGGCTGAAGGTCAGATTTTAAAGGCGATCGGGCTAATTCACATCAATTGGTTGAGTTACGATAAAGCTGCTCCCGTGTATGAGGAATTGGCTACTTTAATTCAGGAAAACCGCGATTTATTTGCTGCTAATTCTGCTGTGCAAAATTCTGCTGTTGTTGCGGGAAACGGTGCGCCGCCGCAGCCTGTAACTCCTCCAACTGAGGTAGATACTCTGAGACAGTTGGCCTATGTTTACCAGCAGTCGAAACAACCCCTAAAGGCGATCGCAGCTAGGGAAAAACTAGCATCAGTGTATCTTAACTTGCAAAATCCCAGCGCTATACCTCCGCTCAAAATTGCGATCGCCAGCGATTACCAAACCATAGGTCAAATCAATTTAGCAGCTCAATACTATCAGGAAGCCTACAATTTAGCTGTCCCCATTCAACAGTATGCCCAAGCTAGCGAAGCTTTGGATAAATTAGCTTTACTTTATCGAGCGCAAAAGCAGTGGGAGCCGACTTTGCGAATTTATCAAATGCAGTTGCTGTTAGAAGAGCGAGCTTACAATTTCTACGGATTGATGAACACTTATGACAATATCGGTCAAGTTTACCAAGAGATGAAGGCTTACGATAAAGCTTTGGAATCCTATCAAAAAGGGTTGGACGTGGCTAAAAAATTGGGACACAGACAAGAGTATTTTGCTAAGAAAATTGAAAAAGTTAACAAGCAATTGCAAAGGACTTCGTAGTTGTCAGCCGACAATAATGACAATTTGCAATGTGAGGAATTTAAATGCAGTAAGTAGGTAGGCGGGATTAAACTGAACCATGTAACAGTATGTAAACATTGCTCTGTCAGCCACGCTTAGGGCTAAGGAGACTTTACAATCGTTTACATAGTTTCGTTTTACAGCGCCTACCTACTTATTTTAGATATCTATATATCCCCTGGGTTGAATAACCCCGTTGTCTATTCTGAACCATTGGTGAGAATCTATATTTCTCACGTATACTGTTCCTTTTACGGTTAAATGTTTTTGAATTCCTTCGGCTTTCATCATCTTCTGCGCTATATTTAAGGGAACAAAGCCATCTTTGCAAAATTTTTCCCTTGCCTTATTTATTAGCTCTGCACCTTCAGCGAGAACCTTGGGTGAGAAATTCTTGCTGCACGCCAATGTCTCTGGAGTTACAATCCAATCATCTTGTTCAACCATTGATTAACTCTTGTGAGAAAATTACAATTATAATCTTTGCATTCAGAATGTCTTTAAATCGCTGTATCAGCAGAAATAGAAGCTTGCCTCTCCCACTCCCCAAAACCCTTGATATTGCCTACTTTTCGGCAATGCCCCTTCTATATCAAAATAGTGTGCCAGTGGTAAGTAGGTAGGCAGGATTAAACTGAACCATGTAACAGTATGTAAACATTGCTCTGTCAGCCACGCTTAGGGCTAAGGAGACTTTACAATCGTTTACATAGTTGCGTTTTACAGCGCCTACCTACTTAAGGTGTGCAACGCACACCCTACAAAACTACTTTTGACTCGTAGGTTTCTCGCGAGATAGAGTAATATAGTACATCTGTTTCGTAGTAATGAGCATTTTTTTCATATTTCATGCCAACTTTCTGTATCACCCGCTGGGAGGCGATATTTTCTGGGCGGGCGATCGCAACTATTCTATCAAGCTGTAATATTTCAAATCCATAGTTTAGACTAGCAAAAGATGCTTCTGTCGCCAATCCTTGATTCCAATAAACTTTGTCTAGCGCATAGCCAAGCTCAATTTCCGGTGTTTTGTCCAGAAAACCAAGTCCGCAGCGGCCAATCATTTTACGGTCTATTTTATGCACTACAGCCCACATTCCAAAGTTGTTTTCTTCCCAACGTTTGAGCATGGTATGAATGGCTATTTCTGTTGCTTCTCTACTTCTAACTCCTGTGAGGTATTTCATTATTTCCGGATCGCTGTAGATGCGGTACAGATCATCTAAGTCGTCTGGCGTAAATTGTCTCAGATACAATCGGGCTGTCTCTATCTCTTGCATAATAAATATAACTTCTACCAGTAGATTATAATACCAGTTTTGTCTGCCTACAAACATTTTGGTTGGATTTCGTTCCTAAACCCAACCTGCTGTTACAAGAAAACACTCTTTGTGAAACAGGCATCTTGCCTGTTACTGATAGTATCGCCAAATATTTATTTTATTTGTTACAATTATTAACTAGATATTTTGTACAGTTTTTGCCATCAATGACTATTTCCTCACCAGTAGCAGACACCAAAAACAAATCCGGCCAGGAAACAGACTGGCGGTTATTCATGAGGTTGGCATCTTACGCAACCCGCAGCAAACGCTTGCTGATTATTTCGATCGCACTATTAGTACCGCTAGCAGTCTCAGGAGCAATTCAACCCATTCTCATCGGGCAGGCAATTTCGGTAATTCGCTCGGAACCTACCTACGAATTCTTGCGGGGAGTGCCTTTATCTGCTGCCTTGAATGTTTTGGCAGTTTTGCTCATGCTAACTATAACACTTAGATTAGCATTGCAATCACTTCAAGGCTATTTAGTCACGAAAGTAGGGCAAATAATTACTACAGATATTAGAAATGATTTGTTCGCCCACGTCACATCGCTAGCAGTGAGATTTTTCGATCGCACTCCTGTCGGTAAACTGATGACTCGCCTCACCAGCGATGTGGAAGCTTTGGGAGAGGTTTTCTCTTCAGGGGCGATCGGCATTGTCAGCGATTTATTTTCAATTTTAGTAATTGCCATTTTCATGTTTACTATGCAGTGGCAACTAGCTTTAATGTTGGTGCTGATGATGATACCAATTACCGCTGTCATAGTTTATTTTCAGTACCAATATCGCATAGCAAATTACAATACCAGAGAAGAACTTTCTGAACTCAACGCACAACTGCAAGAAAACCTGACTGGTATTGGCGTAGTGCAGCTATTCCGCCGCGAAAGATTCAACTCACAATTGTTTCGCGTGACAAATAAACGCTACATTAAAGCAGTTGACAAAACTATATTTTACGACTCAGCCGTATCTGCGACATTAGAATGGATTGCTTTAGTAGCGATTGCAGCCGTTTTGTGGATGGGGGGTCAAAGGGTTTTAGCCGGGAATCTTAACTTCGGTACTCTCTCTGCATTCATTTTATTTGCTCAGCGTCTCTTCGATCCGCTGCGGCAATTTGCGGAGAAATTCACGGCAATTCAAGCAGGATTTACCGCTGTCGAACGGATTAGCGATATTCTCAACGAACCGATCGAAATTAAAGATCCAACTAGCGGGAAGAAGGAAGGGCACAACACGGATTTTGACACGGATACACGGATGTTTGAAGCCAGAGGGAAGAGGGAAGAAGGAAGAAGGGCAGGTTATTCACCGTTGTTGATAACTGGACATCCAGAGGCAACGGCTTACAACTTGTCTCCGTTCGATCGAGAATTGGCAGATAATCATCAAAATCCAGCAAGTTCAGAATATCGTTTAGTGCCTAACAATCCCAACCCCCCGAAGCTTAGGGGAGGAGAAAATGCCAAATCCCAGAATTCAGAATCGGGAGAAATCCAATTTGACAACGTGTGGTTTGCTTACAAACAAGACGAATATGTGCTGCAAAACCTCAATTTCACCATCAAATCCGGCGAAAAAGTAGCATTAGTTGGCCCCACCGGTGCGGGCAAAAGTTCAATTATCCGTCTCCTGTGCCGCCTTTACGAACCTAGCCGAGGAAGGATTCTGGTTAATCATGTCGATATTCGGGATTTGCCTCAAGCAGAGTTACGCAGGCACATAGGCGTGATTATCCAAGATGGCTTTCTATTTGCTGGTGACGTGAAGAGCAATATCAGCCTGGGAGAAAGTTACTCGATTGAGGAAATTCAAGCAGCAGCAGAAAAGACAAATGTTGCCCGTTTAATCGAACAGTTGCCTCAAGGTTATGATACGCAATTGCGGGAACGGGGAACCAATCTTTCGGGGGGACAAAAGCAATTATTAGCGTTTGCTCGCGCCGCTATTCGCAATCCCAGTATTTTAGTTCTAGACGAGGCAACTGCTAGTTTGGATGTGGGGACGGAAGCTTTAATTCAAGAAGCTCTAGAGCGTTTGATGGCGGACAGAACGGCGATAATTATTGCCCACAGGCTCTCGACTATCCGAAATGTCGATCGTATTTTAGTGCTCAAACGCGGGCAGTTAGTAGAGTCTGGCAGCCACGAAGAGTTGTTGCAGCTAGAAGGTTTGTATGCCAGTTTGTACAATTTGCAAATGCTGGGAAGTTAATATACTGAGATGTTGCACCCTTCTCAATAAGCTTTTTATGAACAGGCTTTTCGGCCTGTTCCACAAGACAATTCACTCTTTGTGGAACAGGCCGAAAAGCCTGTTCTTGAGAATGGTGCAAGATGTGAGTATATGAAGGAAAGCACGACACGGATTTTGACACGGATACACGGATGAATTATCGATAAGAGGGAAAATTATCCGAATACCCAGATACCCGACTTCTTGAAGAAGTCGGGTATCTAAAAGAATCTAAAATCTAAAATCTAAAATCGGCTCACTTGCCTGAAATTATTTTCCCCAGGGTTTCCGGCAAGTGAATTATATGTTGGAAAAGCTGATTTGGGCCGATGCCAAACAATAACTGCATCGCCAGCACAATTGCTGCTAAACCAATCGCTGTCCCGATGCTGGCTTTCAATACTTTAAAAGCCCAATTAAAGACTAGCCAAGATACAAGTAAGGAAGCAATTAAGATAATTATTTCTATTGGCATATAACATTTTAACTCTATTTTAACTCTACATAAATTACGTATCAATACCAAAGAAAGCGGGTTTTTTCTCTGTGTTAAAAGCTCAATTTCAGTATTTCCGTAAAAAACCCGCTTTCTGCGTCCAGGACTGTACTTATTACTTTAAGCAATACTGCCGCGCTTCCGTGTTTCCTTATAAGAAATTCCGACATTTTTTAAGCCGGCTTTAATCATTTGCTGCTCTAACAAAGCGAAAAAGCGAGTTCGATCGCCCCCCGTGACTACCGCTTGATTATGAGCTTCTGCTAGCGTCACCGGATAGCCGCCGCCTTTGTGTACTTGAGCCAGCATCATTCCCAATGCTAAATCTAGCTGTGCTGTATCTTGTGCTACCCATTCCGGCACTTCTATTCTAGCAATTTCTGTGCCAACGTGAACGTAACAGAAATAGACGGAATTAATGCCGTACAAATCTAAAATTCGAGCTTGGGATTTCCACAAAGGGCTTCTTTGTCCCGGTGACAGGATTGTTGCCCACAATATGGCATCCCGCAAGGGTTCAAATTCTTGACAAGGTGCTTTTTCGGCGAAAGAAATTGTGGCGGCAAATCCGACGTTGGGGCAATTTGTCATGCAGTCGGGTACTTCGTGGGTGCAAGCTTCAAACCGCAAAAAAGATAAGCTTTCGCTGCTGCGAGAAGCGCTTAAGTATCCTAAAAGGGGAATTCCTGCTAAACGCAACTTGTCCCAAGATTCTAAAATTGGCAGCAAAATTTGATCGCGCGCTTCGCTGGGTAACTGTTCCAAAAACCAATAAATCAGGGAACCGTCTACCATTGCTAAAGCTGGCGCGGGTAATTTATTGTCGTTAACTTTTGCCCAATTGCAGCCCATTTCTGCTAAGGCAATTGCTTCGGAAACTGCTCGCCGATATCCCATCCATTCTTCGGTTCTAATTCCCCACTGCCGCGAACCGTACAAGTCTTCGGGTTTGTAGAAAACCTCGGGTACGCTGTCTAAAACTGGGTGGCGACTTTGGCCGTAGTGTAGCATGACTGTGCCGACGTTTAGCAGGTAGCAGTAGGCTATTTCGTGATGGTTGGGGGAAATTTGCGATCCGTCTGTGGCAAAGACTGTGTGAGAGGCGGGGGGTGCGGTGATGTAGGTGCGATCGTCTAAGGGCTCGATCGGGGTGGCAGCATTAAATAAAGTGCGATCGCGCCAATTCTCTTGCAATTCCACCAATTTTTCCTGTTCCGCTGCAGCCTTTACCAGCAAATTCTGAGCCACTTCCAAACGTTGGCGAGCGGCAGCCGCTTCCACATTCAAATGTTGGCTCATTCCCTGCATTGCCTTGGCTGCTTTAGTTAAATCGAGCATGGGTTTTAAGTCTCAATATTAGAAAGCTTTCAAGCTGAGAAATTATCAAAACACTTTTCAAATTTTTGGTTCCGAATCTGGTTTTTTTGTGATATACGCGGTTTGATTAACTAAAATACTTCGTACCCGCCCCCAGAAATAGTAAAAAAACCAGGTTTTTGATGTCAAGAGTACCTGAAAAAAAAAACCTTTTTTTTTGTCGATCGGCTTGCTTTTTTGAGGAATTTCTGTTATATTTATCTTATAATGGGATGGTGACAAAAATAATATTTTTGCCACCATCCCATTATATTAAAATACCATGTCTACGCCGCCAAAGTCAACAAAAAAGATGTAAATTTTTGTGATTTTTTTTTGACTCTGAGAAGCGAAAAAAATCACCACTGTAAACAAATCTAACATCAACAGTCGATCGGCAGCCAATCGGCAAAATCTCCGGCAAACTGCGACAGAGAAAGCAATTGAACTGGTGGATTTTGAGCCACAGATTCCCGTTCCGGCAAAGTATTGTAACCCCAATCAGCCAAAAATAACCTCACCTGAGATAAATCCGGCTGCTGCTTCACCGACAGCAAAGTTTTTAACCTGTCTTCCACAAACCAAATAGTCGAATCTTTGCCAGACGCAGCCAAAAATTCCCGCAAAATTTGGTGTTTTGGCTTGTTGTATTCCTTGCCAAAAATTAACTCTGACGGCATTTGTACGCCTGCTAGTTGCAAAAGTTCCCGCACAAAACGGCCTTCCTTTGTAGTGACGATCGCCACTTTCACTCCCCTCTCCTGCAACGAGTGCAAGCGATCAGCAACCCCTGGATAAAAGCGGTGCAAAGACAGCCACCCCGCTAAATCCTCAGCAATCCAATTATCGCGCAATCCGTCTAACATAGCGCCGACAGACTGCGCTTTTAAATTATTTTCGGTCAACAAATACGGTACTATATTCGGCCACTCTAGCAAAATTTGCTCTGGGGAAATTCCTGTCAGTAGTGCGCGGATCAGCAGCGGCATTTCCCAACCAGTTTCGATGGCGGGCCGCACTCGGTAAAAACTCAAAGCTAAATCTGGATCGGGCACTGTTTCGACGGGTTTCCAGATTTGACAGTAGGTACGCCAAGCGGTTTGGAAATATTCGATTAGTCCGTCACAAATCACACCGTCAAAATCAAGAGCTAGAATTGTCGGAAAGTTATTAGCCATCAATCGATTTTAGATTTTAGATTTTGGATTTTGGATTGAAGAATTGAAGAATTGGAGAATTGAAGAAAGCGATATCACTGATGAATCCGGGGACTGGTTATCGGATAGTATTTTTGGGTTGTACCAGGATAAGAACGGGGGCTTGTACCCTGGCTGCTTTCGGTCACTGGATTGAATAATTGAAGAATTGACTATGCAAACACTCAGCAATGATTGGTCAAGAGTCGTTATTAAAAAGACTGAACTAGCGGTTGATCTGCGATCGATTCTAGTCCTTGGGACTGCAACAATTGCGTCCACTCGGTCGTCAGCCGCGAATCATTGGGTGCGAGGCGTCGCATTTCGGCTAGAGTAGCAAGAGTCTCGTACCAAATCCCATTTCTAGCATAAGCAATCACCTTAGCCATAGGGTCGGGATTTGCCAAATCGTTCTTGAGATTTGCCTGGGGTTCAATTCGCTGCATCCATCCTTTAACAATATAATCTCCAGAACGCTCCAGAGGATCGCAGGCTAGGGCAAACGACCACACATATCGCTTACCAACCTCAATTTTTTTTGTCTTGTCTTTCTCAGAAAGGTTAACTCCAACTATTCCGGCTTTGTCATTTTTTAAAGTAGTTTCGTAAACTACTTCGGATTCATCTGCGTTTAGCAAAATAAACTCTACTTGAGCTGCCGGTTGAGAAACATATACAAAAAATGTTGGCGACTCTGTTAGCGTTAAGCCAATATTGCTTTCAGGTACTAAGGGAGTAATGAATAAACCATCCCGTAACTTACAGCCTCGATGCGTTCCCCCTTGCCGATTGTCGGGGGCTGTTACATCGGGAGGTGTGAAATTAACATTCTGACTCAGCAGGATTGGTGCGGGCACAGCCTGCATCGGTGTCAGCAAACTGGGGAGAGTAACGGCGATCGCCAATACAGTCATCACCAGTGCAGTAAAATTTATAAAACGTTTCATTTTTCCACCAACTTGTAGAAATATTTATAGAGTACATCTCTAATGTTAACCCGGAGTTTTAGCTCCGGGCGCGATCGAGTGAATTTGTCAATCGATTTTAGATTTTAGATTTTAGATTTTAGAGGCGACCCCACGGATAAATGCTCTTTCTTGAGGATTTTCGATTTTGGATTTTGGATTCATTCCACGGATAAATCACGTGGCGGGTACCACCTTTGAAATTCGTGGTCAATTTTCACATCGCCATCGGCCGATCGACAAAACTTCAAGAAATAGCGAGATTTAAAGAGGCGCAACCAGTGGTTGAGCTGCAACTGATTCCAGTCCTTGGGACTGCAATAATTGCGTCCACTTGGCTGTCAGCTTCACATCCCCCGGTGTCTGGCGCCGCATTTGGGCTAAAGTAGCGATAGTTTCGTACCAAATCCCATTTTGAGCATAAACGTTGAGCCTAGTCATGGGGTCGGGATTTGCCAACTCGCTCTTGAGATTTGCCTGCGGTTCAATTCGCTGCACGAACCCTTTAACAACTAAATCCGCAGCTCGGTCTTCGGGGTCGCAAACTAGCGAAAATGACCACACGTATCGCTTACCAACTTCAAGGGATTTGTTGTTGTCCACGGTAGCAGGAATAGTAACTCCAACAATCCCAGATTTGTCTAGTTTAAATGTTTTTTCGTAGACGACTTCCTCTTCCTTGTCGTTGAGCACAGTAAACTCTATTTTTGCAGAGGTTTGAGGAACATAGACAAAAATTGTGGGAGACTCTGTTAGGGTTAAACCGATATTAGTTGGAGGTACTAAAGGAGTAATAGATAAACCCGCTGGACAAAGCTTGTTGCCGCGATGTGTTCCTCCTTGTCGGTTGGCGGGGGCTGTTACATCGGGAGGCTGGAAATTAACATTTTGACTCAGCAGAAGCGGCTGGGATTGTGCGCGCATCGGTGCAAGTGAACTGGGTAGGGTAGCTGCGATCGCAGATACGGCGACGGCAAGTGTAGCCCGATGTAGAAAACATTTCATTTTGTTGTACCTTTCACTATAATTGCAAACACAGGCATTCGCTGATGGCGATAAATATTTTTGAGATGCTAGTCGAGGGCGCAGATACACAATTTATACCTTGACATATCATCAATAACATTAATTAATTCGAGCGGCAAGTGGATTCTCTGTCGGAAAAATCCGGTTGCCTAGGTCGGAAGTATCATTGGATACAGTTGGTCGCTACGTAAGGTAAATTTTTGTAACAAAGTGGTCGGAGTTTCCGAGTGTTCTAAGATGGAGGAAGTCTCCGGCAGGTGGGGAATGTGAAACAACTGCTGTTCCAGAAACGAGTCAAACTTTTATGCTCGGATAATGAGTAAAATATCTAACAAAATTCGATCGGCAGTGGCTCAAGTGAGTCAAAGGTATAAACCATCACTAGCATTGGCTAAGTCTGTATTAATTGCCAGCGCGGCAGTAACATTATCCTTGATGGGAGCCAGACAGCTAGGAATACTCGAACCAGTAGAATTAAGCGCTTATGACCAAATGGTGAGGTGGCGTCCCGATGAACAGCCAGACTCGCGTTTGCTAGTTGTGGGGATTACCGAAGCAGACATTCAGAAACTGAATCAGTGGCCAATATCCGATCGCAAAATAGCCGAAATCTTACAAAAACTGGAAAAAATGCAGCCGGCAGTCATCGGTTTAGATGTACTGCGAGACGTACCTTTAGGAGACGGGCGCGAGGAATTGACTAAATTTTTACAAAAAAGCGATCGAACGATCGGGGTATGTTTAGTCACCGACGGAAGCCCGGACAATCCCGGTTCTCCGCCTGCGCCGGGGCTGCCACAAAACCGGGTGGGATTTGCAGATTTCGGAGTCGATCCCGGTGGCATACTCCGCAGGGCTTTATTATTTATGAAACCGCCGAAAATTGAGGGCAACTCTTCTGCCCAAAAACATCTTTGCAATGACAATTCTCAAGTTTTATATTCCTTCAACCTCCAGCTAGCACTCCGCTACCTGCAAGGGCAAAAAATCTATCCCAAACTGGCACCAGATCAATCTTTATGGCTGGGAGAAACTCAATTAAAACAACTAGCAAGCAATGACGGAGGATACAAAAATGCCGATGTCAGGGGATATCAAATATTAATTAACTATCGTTCCAGGCGGCAAGTCGCAAACCAAGTCAGAATTACCGATGTTTTAGAAGGGAAAGTTGACCCAAATTTAGTTAAAGATAAAATAGTTCTCATCGGTTACACCACAGAAACCGTTAAAGATTTATTTTATACTCCTTACAGTGGGCGACAGCAAAGCAACCAATTCATGCCTGGTATCGTGGCACACGCACAAGTAGTCAGCCAAATTCTGAGTGCTGTTTTAGACAACAGACCGATGTTTTGGTTTTGGCCGGAATGGGCAGAAATCTTGTGGATTTCGGCATGGTCAATTGTGGGAGGAACCTTGGCATCGCGGATGGCTCACCCAGCGAAGTTGACGGTGACATTCGGAGCAATGCTGTCCGGGTGTTGCGCGATCGGCTTTGGGATTTTTCTGTTGGGAGGGTGGGTGCCTGTGGCAGCGCCAGCCTTAGCATTAATCGTAACTGGCGGTAGCATTGTATCAGCAGAGAGATTTAATAAAGCCGGATACGGGAAAGCAATTAGCGATCGAGTAAAACAAGTCTTCAAAATCGAAATAGACCAAGCCAAAAAAGAACAGCAAGTCGCAGAAATCACAGAATCTGATTTCTTTAAAGAATTGCAGCAAAAGAAAGATAAACTGAGGATTAGCAAACAAGAAACCTCTGAAAAAGCATCTTCCGAACCCCAAGAAATAATTGCCATTACCCCAGAGCTTCCCAAGGTCGAAAGTCAGACAGACGATTACTTAGCTCAGTTGCAGGAAAAAGCCAAACAGCAGAAGCAGCGCGCCGCCGTGACTGAATCGGAAAGCGGCTCTCAAACAGGTGTCCCCATCAATGGGGGCGGCGGTGCTAGTTCAGCCGAAACCAAACCTGATGACGAGTTCAGCGATTTGCAAACCAAAGCCAAACAGATGCGGCAGCGCAGGGGCGGCCAAAAGATGATAAAAGATGAAAAAATTGATAGTTTAGCAGACAAGGAGGATTTGGGGGACAAGGAAGAATGACCGACAACTCGACTGTATCATCGAGAATTGCATCATAATGGGTTCTCCCCGTTTCTTACCCTCATACGCAGATCATGTCCAAAATCATCTCTGTCCACTCTTACCGGGGCGGAACTGGCAAATCGAACACGACAGCAAACCTGGCATCTATTATCGCTCGCGGCGGAAATCGAGTCGCCATTGTGGACACAGACATTCAATCGCCGGGGATTCACGTGCTGTTCGGTTTCAGCGAGAGCAATATGGATCGCTGCTTGAACGATTACCTGTGGGGCCGATGTCCGATCGCGGATACGGCCTACAATGTGAGTTCCCTGCTGCCAAAATTAGCCAGTAACGGCAGCCTCTACCTGATTCCTTCGAGCATTAAAGCAGGGGAGATAGCGCGAGTTTTGCGCGAAGGCTACGATGTGGGACTGCTTACCGACGGCTTTCAAGAACTGATCGAGGTTTTGAACTTAGACTACCTATTTATAGACACGCACCCGGGGCTCAACGAAGAAACCCTCCTCAGCATCACCATTTCCGACATCCTGCTGCTGATTCTGCGTCCGGATCAGCAAGATTTTCAGGGAACTGCTGTCACGGTAGATGTGGCCCGCAAATTAGAAGTTCCCAAGATTTTGATGACGATTAACAAAGCCCCAGAATCGCTGGATTTCGAGGATTTGAAGCAGCAAGTAGAGAGTATTTACAACATCCCAGTGGCAGGGGTACTGCCCCACAGCGACCAGATGATGCTGCTCGCCAGCAAGGGGGTGTTTGCGCTGCACTTCCCTAACGACCCTCTAACTAAGGTTGTGGAAGGGATTGCCAAACAGATTGTGGGATAATTGGTGCAGCGAATGCCGAGATCCCGCCCAGGAGTTTCGCTTTCGCTCTCAATTCTTGGGGAGCGATGTCCTCCTGCGTATCCCGAATATTTGCTTAGAGAGTCAGGAGAATGGCGACAAAATGAGATACAAATAGATTATGAGAATTTGTTAAAAAACTTTAGGAGGAGAACTCATGGATTTTGACTTCCGCATACTAATAGTATTGATGCCCGTATTGTTGGCGGGCGGCTGGGCGGCTTACAACGTCGGCGCTATAGCTCTCAAACAAGTGCAGAAAATGTTGAACAAGCAAGCATGAACTAAGCATTATCACCAGTAATTTCGCAGCCGGCTGTTTTTTGAGATACAAAACAGCCGGCTGATTTGTGCATGGGCTCTGCTTAAGTGATGGCTGATTTTTTGTGGGCAATTTACGACTGCAGAGAGATGGGGCAAAAACCCAAAAAAAGTTAAGTTTAAAGGTTAGGCAGAAACCGACTAGGCTCAAGCAACATACTTTGTTGCAGCAAACGATCCTGGGTAAAAAAAACCTAGCTGTGAAAGCAGGGCGATCGTGTAAGTTCGGATTTTGATGTTTTGAACTCTACTGAGGATTTATGAGTAGAGTTCCATAAAAATATTTGGTAAGTACGTTATCGCAGAAAATATGAGACAATCACAAAAGTATTTGCCCTGAAAATCGCCCTAAAAACTGCGAAGTTTAACTGGTAGGGAAGATAGGTCAAATTGTCAATGTTAAATTCCTATATCTTTAGATAGATTATGCTTTTTCCCCGATCGAGCGGCATATTACTCCACCCCACATCCTTTCCCAGTCGATTTGGCATTGGGGACTTGGGAATGGAAGCATATCGCTTTATTGACTTTTTAGTAGAGAGCGACCAGCTATACTGGCAGATATTGCCGCTGGGCCCGACAGGATACGGCAATTCTCCTTATTCATGCTATTCAGCAATGGCGGGAAATCCGCTGCTGATTAACCCTGAACTGCTGCGGAACGATCAATTGCTCGCAGATGAAGACTTCGCTAATTTGCCAGAATTTCCGCTGGATTATGTAGACTTCGAGCGGGCGATCGCCCTGAAAGTGTCTTTGCTCAAAAAAGCTTGCGAAAACTTCAAAGCCAAAGCATCGCCGGTGCAGCAAAGAGACTTCTCAGCTTTTTGCGAAAGCAAAGAGAGTTGGCTGGAAGATTATGCCTTCTTTATGGCACTCAAGGATCACTTTGGCGGTGTTAGCTGGAACAATTGGGAACCCGAAATTGCCCGTCGAGAACCCAAGTCCCTAGAAAAGTGGCGCCAGCAGCTAAATGCTGAGATTTATTACTACAAATACGTTCAATTTGAGTTTTTCCGCCAGTGGACGGAGTTGAAACGCTATGCCAACCAGCGTCACATTCAAATTATTGGTGACATTCCGATTTATGTAGCTCACGACAGCGCGGATGTGTGGTCGAATCCCCACTTATTCTGCTTGGATGAAGCCAGCAGAGAACCAGCTTTAATGGCCGGAGTTCCCCCGGATTACTTCAGTGCAACAGGTCAATTGTGGGGCAACCCCGTATACAATTGGGAGAAGTTGCAAGCAACTAATTTCGAGTGGTGGGTGCAGCGTTTTGAAGCGATTTTCTCTTATGTAGACGTGACTCGGATCGACCACTTTCGAGGATTTGACGCTTACTGGGCGGTGAAGCGCGGACAAGAAACTGCGATCGAGGGAGAGTGGATTAAAGCGCCGGGAACAGCTTTGTTGGATGTAATTAACGAAAAGTTTGGCAACTTGCCGATTATCGCTGAGGATTTAGGGGTAATTACTCCAGAAGTGGAAGCTTTGCGCGATCGATACGAGTTTCCAGGAATGAAGATTTTGCAGTTTGCTTTTGGCGCTGGTCCGGGCGATCCTTTTTTGCCTTTCAATTACGATCGCAACTCCGTAGTCTACACCGGCACCCACGACAACGACACGACTGTTGGATGGTTCAATCAACTGCAAAACTACGAAAGAGACGAGGTTTTGCGTTATTTGGGCTGCATCGATCCCCAAGGAATTCACTGGTCTTTAATCCGCATGGGCTGGATTTCTGTTGCTAATATGGCAATTGTGCCGTTTCAAGATTTGTTGGGTTTAGGTACTGACGCGCGGATGAATTTTCCGGGGAAACCAGAGGGAAATTGGGGCTGGCGGTATCGGCCCGAAGCTGTGAATTGGGAAGTGCGCGATCGGCTAAAAACTATGACTTACATCTCCGGGCGCGCTCCTAATAAACATTGATTGTCGGGAAGGGGTAATTGGTAATTGTTAATGGGTAATATCAAATCTGTTAACATCGGAATTATTCCTATCTCTCTTCTCTTTATCTGCGTGAATCAGCGTCAATCCCTTGTCCGGGGCGGTTCAGAAATTATCTTTTCTTGACCGCAGATACAGGCAGATGCAACACAGATTAACGCAGATGAATTCTATCAATTCCGGTTGCACCATCCGTGATTGTTAACCGAAAGCATCCAGGATACAAGCCCCCGGATTCATCCGTCCAGAAATAAAAAACCTGTATCCCATGAAACTTGCCGAACGTATTTATCCGTGGGGTCAATGCTTCAATTCTAAAATCTAAAATCTAAAATCTAAAATCGATTGACTGTTGACTGGATATGACTATTCCGATGCAACCGGGTTTGATAGAATGGGTAATTGGTAATTGGTAATGAGTGCATCAAGACGGACATTCTAATTAAAATGTATGGACTGCCCGCTATTACCTATTACCCATTAACAATTACCCATTAACACTCAACCTTCATTCTGGGGCGGTGCTGAAGGCTTAAGTTCGCTTGCTTTAAAAACAACTTCTTTAGCGACTCCAGGCTCTCCGAGTTGTTCGGCTTGTCCGTTATTAACAGCAACCATTACCCCGCCGGCGTTACCTGCTACCACTACCAATTGCTTTTGAGCCCCCCAGGTGCGAACAGTCCCGGTCGGCAAAGTTCCCTCAAACTCTGTTTTACCATCGACTTCAACCTGCATCCACGATTCTGCTTTAAAAGTGACGCTAACCATTACTGGTTTATTGCCAGATTTATTTAAATTTTGACCGGTTCTTACTGCTTCGACAGCCTCGTAACTATCCGGTTTCTGATTTTGTGAGGCTCTTGATGCCTCAGCAGCGGCGCGAGCTTGTTCTTGCTGCCCAAGCGCTAGTTCTTCGGCTCCCGCACCGTTTTTTGCGGTAACAGAACCGCTCATCAATTGAGATAAGACATTGACCGAACAGATAATTAGAAATGTGTAAAAGAGGTAGAGGTGCATCGGCCGCAACTGAGGCCCATCTTGCCAAGATAGCTTGCTTATCGATCGGGGCGGCGGTTCGATCGGAAAAAATTCGGCAAACTGAGTTCCGTCCAAACCCATTGCTTCAGCGTAGCGCTTGATCAAACCCTGAGTGTAGACGGGTTCGGGAAGTTGGTCGAGTTGACCGTCCTCGATTGCTTGTAGCAGATTCCGCCGAATCATTGTTACCACGGCTACTTTGTCCAAACAAATCGACTGCTGTTCGCGGTACTGACGGAGTTTAGCTCCTATTTCCGCTAGCTTCTTCTGAGCTGGTTCTGGCTCTTGGGAGTGCAGTTTCTGCTTAGTGGTTTTGAAGAATAAAAACAATAAATTCTTTGTCATATGCTGTGCTCCTGGGAATTTACTGGCACGCTTATTGATGTTAGGTTGACTAGATTCCATAAATAAATAATTTCCGCATCTTCTAGGGGTCGGCAGCAGCCTGGTGGCAATATTGGCGAACCGGGCCGCTGCAATTGAATCGGGCCAATGGCTGTGCGGTGCAGGCGCACCACGGGATATCCCAAGAGCTCGGCTGTTCGCCGAATCTGTCGGTTTCTGCCTTCTGATAGAATGACTTCTAACAGAGTTTGGTCTTGCGCGCGATCGATAACTTTAACTTTCGCGGGCAAAGTTTTTCTGCCGGACAAGATGATGCCCTGACGCCACGTTTGTAGTATGGGTTCCGGGGGATCGCCGCTCACCCAAACCTGATAAGTTTTGGCGATCGAGTGACGCGGATGGGTCAAACAAAATGTCAGCTTACCATCATTGGTGAGCAAGAGGGCGCCGGTGGAATCTGCATCTAAGCGTCCTACGGGGTGGATGCCTTGACCCGAACGCAGTTGGGGTGGCAGCAAGTCGAGAACTTTCGATCGGGATCTTGGATCGCTGCAAGTAGAAACTACGCCTGCCGGTTTGTTGAGCAACAGATACACCTTTGCGGGTTTATCCGTTGGTTTCACCGGGACTCCATCGACTTGGATGAGATCGCGATCGGGATTCGCTTTTTCTCCTAAGTGAACAATATTGCCATTAACTCGGACTCGTCCAGCTACAATCATCTGTTCTGCAAGACGGCGAGAGGCAATGCCCCACTGGGCGAGGATTTTTTGCAGCCTTTCATCAGACATGACGGGAGTGTGGAAATCCCCAACGAGCCAGCGGTGGGGAGGAAACACGACACGGTTAATTGATTAACCGTACTAGCAATGCTCAATTCCTGGTTGGGAATAAATTATAATGCTGACCAATTATTACAGGACGTCCGGCAAGAGTGCAGATTGTCCTTGTGCCCGGTGCAGATTGTCCTGATGGCATTACCCTGAATGCTGTGCAAAAACTACGACGAAAAGACTCGCGGCAGGCACAGGTTTGCACCGTTGGTTTGCGGCTGGTTTGAAAGGTGTGGGTCTGACCCGACCATAAACCAACACTACCATAAATTCCGTACTACTGGTTAAATTTATACGCTCGATCGCGAATTTTTCATCGGGATCGCACAACTCGTGAACTACCCAAAGATCCCAAGGGGGGAAAGGTGAGAATTTTTCTGCTTCTGGCGTTGCTGATGCCAGATTTCTGCTTGGTTTTGGAGTTAATCTGACTGGTTTTCATCAACCCTGTTTCTAAGAAAAATCAAAGGTTGACAGCAGTACATCTGTGCAGAAATCGGGTTTTTGAGTCCAGATGTGCAAGTTCTAGTTAAATTTCTGTGCTTGAATATTAAGGTTTATATTCTGAAATTGTTTATGACTGTCGATCGAAACTCTCTTCAATTTGACAATAGAGATGGCGCTGCTGGCTCTGGTGAGACTGTTAATCTGGGCGAGGAACCGGGGAGAGCTTCGCCGAGTCAAGGCAGCCGGATCGCGAGCGCGGTGCTGTCTCCGGCGGTGCAGTTGTGGCTGCGATCGCAAGTTCAGCATGTGGACGAGTTGAAGGTGAAAATTGAGGGGAGCGATCGACAAATCTTCAGCGGTGCGATCCCCAAAGTCACGGCGGCAGCGATCGGTGCTGTGTATAAAGGACTACACCTAACTGACGTTGCCATAGAGGGCTGTGGCATTCGCATCAACCTCGGTCAAGCTCTCAAAGGCCAACCCCTGCGCCTCCTGGAATCCGTTCCCGTGACAGGCGTTTTGAGGGTCAGCCAAGCGGATTTGAATGCGTCGCTGAAAGCGCCTTTGCTGGCTGATGCTTTAAGCGAATTTTTGCTGCCAATGCTGCCACTAACAGATAGGGAAAAGTCGCTGAAGTTGCAAAATTCGCAGATTGCAATTGAGGCGGGTTTGTTAACGCTTTCGGCGACAATTTTGCGCGCTGGCGGTAGGAAAATTCCTTTGGTATTGCGGACTGGTTTGCGGATAGCCAGCGGTCGCGAGTTGATGTTTGAAGCACCAGAAATCGAAATGGATGGAGAATTAAAGAGCAGTGATTTCAATGGTTTTAAAATTGATTTTGGGCCGGAAGTTGAGATAGAAGAATTGATTTTGAGTCCGGGGGAGATTGTTTGTCGGGGGGGAATTAGAGTTTTGCCTTAGTTAGTTGACAGTTGACTGTTGACTGTTGGCTGTTGGCTTTAACCTGGTTCTTCGGTAGATCCTGGGAATACATACCCAATGCCCTGTTTGGCCAATGCCCTGTTTGGCCAATTCCCAATTCCCAATTCCCAATTCCCAATTCCCAATTACCGATTAATTAAAAAAGAGTCGATCGCGGGCAACAGTAAAGTGACAAAATAGTAGACTAACGGTGCGGTAAAAACATAACTGTCGGTGCGATCGAGAATGCCGCCGTGACCGGGGATCAACTGTCCCGAATCCTTAACGCCGGCGTCTCGCTTCATCATCGACTCAGTTAAATCTCCCAACAGGCTAGCAACCCCAATCAACATACCAAAAGCAGCCCCAGTATACTGCCACCCCGGCCAGTGTAAATACCAAGAACCAGCGACTGCCACGGCGATGCTGCCGCAAACTCCAAATACGGCACCTTCAACGGTTTTTTTGGGGCTGATGTGGGATAGGCTAGTGCGCCCGAAGAATTTGCCGACAAAATAAGCCCCAATGTCAGCGGCCCAGATGCAGAAGAAAGCCAGCAGCAGCGAAGTCAATCCTAAAGATATATGGCTGGAAGTTGTCCAAGACGGCGGCGAGTAAATGTTAACGGGCAAATTGCTTGCTACTGCTTGCGAAAATTGGGTTGTAGCAAGATTGGCTGGGTCGAGGCCGACTCGCAGCCGTACCCAATAGCTGGGCAAATAACCGCCGTAGAACAATCCTAAAACTGAGGAGGCAATATCGGCGATCGTCGATAATTTAGGTTGGAATAACAGGTAGAAACAGATTAAGGTTCCCGCTAAGGGGAACATGGCATCTACGAGTTCCGGTGCTAGGGCGGCAGTAATTAATAGCCCTTGACTGACGGCTAAGGTAGTTTTGGCAGCGGGTGCAATACCTTTAGCCCTGGCTAATTGAAAATATTCCAATTGGCCTAGGTAGACGATGACTCCAAAGCCGACGGTGAAGTACCATCCGCCCATAATAATCATTCCCAAAGCAAGGGCGATCGCAACTATTCCACTCAGGATACGAGACCAAGGCATAAAATGAATTTCTCTTGCAGACGGCGGTGGATCATTCGATTTTGGATTTTGGATTTTGGATTTTGGATTTGAGATTTGGGATTTTTCTAGAGCACGAGTTGATCCCTTGCACAACTAACCCCCATCCCCCATCGGTCATCCAATATCTCAAGTCAGGCGGTCAATCCAGCTATGGTGGCCCCTATTCTTAAGTATGAAGGTTAAGTGAACTTAAAAAAGATTAAGAATTACATTTAGGAATGGGCATAGGGCATAGGGCATGGGGCATTGGGTATGTATTCCCAGGCTGTGCCGAGGAACCAGGTTAAAGTTAACTGTCAACTGTCAACTAACTTCTAATCCAGCTTTTCGCCGCTGAGAATAAATATGGGATTGACGGCGGCAAAGGTTTGACTGAGGCCGCGAGTCTCCAAGCGGTTGACGGCGGACTGGACTACTTCAATGTTGCGGACTTGTAACTCGGCGAAACCTTCGGAAAGGGCGTAAAGATTCTCTAAATTCGATGCTGTGGCGACAACTCTACCGTGGGGTTGCAAGTACCGCCAGACTTCTTGGAGAATGGCTTTAATGGGGCGACCTCCTTCGATGCAGACTCGGTGGGGGGGTTGGGGCAGGTTTTCCAGGCATTCCGGGGCACTACCTTCTATGACTTCTACGTTGTCGAGCTCGAATCGATCGCAATTTCTGCGAATCAAGCTTGCTACTTCTTCGTCCCTTTCAACGGCAATAATCCGACCTTTAGGACACAGCAAACCTGTTTCTACGGCGATCGTACCAGTACCTGCACCGATGTCCCACACGACTGAATCTGCTTGCAGCCGCAGGTGGGAGATTAACAGCAGTCGGACTTCTCGCTTACTCATGGGAATGCCCGGTAAACGTTCAAATAAGTCATCCGGGATGCCTGGAGTGACGTAGGGCCAAAGCATAGTTATATTTTTGATTTTTGATTTTTGATTGAAGCAAGACGGCAGTTGGAACTCGCGGAAGAAGTAGAAATTCTGCCAATTTCCTCAAAGCCTTAACAAGACAGACGGGAATTCCCCCACTATAGCGTACCCGCTTAGTGGGGGATGAAAGGCCAGCGAGTTGAAGATTGCCCCGCCCAATAATCTGACTCTTCGTACCTAGACGGCATGAGGCGGGGCATGAGAAAACGAGCAAATTCCTTACCATTGTCCAATCATCGTGTTAGGATATTTATCACTAACCTAAGTTCCTGGTAATGTACCAAGCTCATAAACTCCGAATCTATCCCACAGCCGAACAGCAGATATATTTTGCTGGTGCTTTTGGTTGCTGTAGATGGTTCTGGAATTATAGCTTGAATCTGTGCAAAGAAACCTATAAAACTACTGGAAAGGGCTTGACAAGAGGTGCTATTCAAGGTTTACTTCCTCATCTCAAAAAGGAATATCCTTGGCTAAAGTCAGCCTATTCTCAGTGCTTACAAGTGGTGGCTCTAAACCTGTCAACTGCCTACAAAAACTTCTTTGACAAACGGGCGGGCTATCCTAGTTTCAAATCAAAGCATGGTAGGCAATCGATTAGTTATCCTCAGAATGTCAAGCTAGGTGATAATATAATCAAGCTTCCCATCATTGGTGAACTCAATTGTCGTATTTATCGGTCAATAGAAGGTACTATCAAAACAGTTACTATCTCCCAAAATACCGACGGCAAATACTATGCTTCTGTCTTAGTTGATGATGGGCAAGAAACACCTGAAGGGAATGCTGATGGTAAAGCTATTGGCTTGGATGTTGGGCTGAGAGATTTTTGCGTGACCAGCGATGGTAGTAAATATGCCAATCCCAGACATCTCAAGAAGCATAGCCGCAATTTGAAGCGGAAACAGCAGAAACTCAGCCGCAAACAAAAAGGTAGTAACAGGAGAAATAAAGCTAGAAAATTAGTGGCTAAAGTTCACTCTAAAGTTAAAAGAGTGCGCGAAGATTTCCTGCACAAGCTATCCCGCAAGATAGTCAACAAAAACCAAGTTATCGCAGTAGAAAATCTCAACGTAAAGGGCATGATACGAAATCACTGCCTAGCAAAAGCAATTAGCGATGCTGGATGGGGGATGTTTGGGACAATGCTCAAGTATAAAGCTGAGAAAGTCGGGAAACTCTATATCGAGATCGATCGATTCTTTCCTAGTTCTAAAACTTGCAATAATTGTCTCCATAAAGTATCGTCCATGCCTTTAGACGTTCGCCATTGGAATTGCCCTAAATGTGGTAGCTGCAACGATAGAGACATCAATGCAGCAAAAAATATCAGGGATGAAGCCTTGCGGATTTGGGCATTGGGAACCAGTGCTTCTGCCAATGGAGGGGATGTAAGTCGTGGTGGCAAGCCTTCGGTTTTGTCGGGCGCAATCCCCCGTGAAGTTGGAAGCCCCCAGTATATCGGTACTCCGATTGCTGGTGGGTAGTTCACTATTTACTGTCGCACAACCTTGAGAGTTTGGAGGCCGGGATCGCTACAACCTGTGATTTTTCCGCCGGCGGCCAGGATTTGTTGCAGGTAGTCAACGGCTTCTGGGGTAATGATTTCACCGGGCATCAGGACTGGTATTCCTGGGGGGTAGGGACAGATGAGTTCGGCACTGAGTCGATCGACTGCTTTGTCTGCTGGTACTGTTTCCGCTGGAAAAAAGAAAGCCTCGCGGGGGGAGAGGAGAGGGGGAGAGTGGGAGAGTGGGAGAGTGGGAGAGTGGGCAAATCTTCCATCGGACATCGGACTTCTTCTCTCGGACTTCTTCTCTCGGACTTCTTCTTTCTTCCTGACATCCGTTACATCTTGTACAGTGCTCGTTGCCGAACTTCCTTCTTCCTTCTTCCTTCTTCCTTCTAAAAGAGTACAAGCTTTAACTAAATTGTCAATATCTAATTCTGTATTTCCCAAGCTGATAATAAATGTTAAATGTCTGGCCATTGGTAATTCTGCCGTGACGCCGAGTTGAGAGTGCAAAATTTCATCGGCGGCAAATCCTGTGATTCCTAAATCTGATACTTTTACTGTTAGCCTGGTGCGGTCTAATGCTGCAAAACCCGGAGTATTTAATGGTTCTAAAACTGATAAGCCGGGAATTTGACTGATGCGCGATCGCGCTTTTTCTGCTAGCTGTAAAGTCTGCGCCATTAACTCTTTGCCGTGGAGTGCGATTTGTTGGCGGGCTGCGTCTAGGGATGCTAATAATAAGTAGCTGGGGCTGGTGGATTGTACTAGCTGCAATGCTTTATTTATTTTTTGGATATCTATGCGATCACCCTTGACGTGAAGCATCGATGCTTGTGTCATTGCACCGAGGGTTTTGTGGATTGATTGTACTGTTAAATCGGCACCTGCTGATAGTGCCGGTTCTGGCAAGTTTGGATGAAAGTTAAAGTGCGCGCCGTGGGCTTCATCTACTAATAACGGTATATTGTATTGATGGGTAATTTGGGCGATCGCCCGCAAATCCCCGCAGACACCGTGATAGGTTGGGTAAACCATCATTACTGCTTTGGCGTCGGGATGTTGTTCTAATGCGAAGGCTGTGGCTTCTGGGGTGATGCTGTTGGCAATATCCCAATCCGAGTTGTACTCTGGATTGACAAAAATCGGAATTGCACCCGATAAAATTAAACCAGAAATCGCCGAGGAGTGGATATTTCGAGGTAGGATAATTTTATCTCCTGGGCCGCAAGTTGCTAAGATGGCGGCGATTATTCCGCAAGTTGAACCGTTAGCCAAAAACCGAGTTGATTGAGCTCCAAATGCTGCGGCGGCTAAGTCTTGAGCTTCGGCAATTGCACTTTCTGGGTTAAAGAGATTATCTAATTCTGGCAATTCGGGCAAATCCGATCGAAATACTGCCGCACCGAATAAGTCAATTAGGGGTTGAGAGATTCCTTGTCCGCGTTTATGTCCGGGGGCGTAGAATGGGGCGTGCGGATGATTTGTGCGATCGCGCAAAGCATCTAATAGGGGCGTTTGTTGTTGAGAGTTTGCTGGTGACACGCTTAATCTTGATTGCTGTATTTGATATCTAAGTAGAGCGATATGAAAAAACCATAATATCTTGTAGGGACGGGTTGATCGAGTACCTTTACTCTCAGGCAGTTTCTTGCTGTACTCACGCGCCCTCCCCATCTAATGTTTATTTGTAACCACTTACTTAGTTTAATGCCAAAGGTATAATTTTATGCTGACTTAATAGTTAATTATAGCTATTTAGATAGATGTGTCCGTCGCAATCTTGAGTTTAAAATTATGAGATAAAACAATACCACAACTCAGTTATTTTTGTTGAAAAATATAGCTAGAAGTGGCGACCAAATGTTTTTGGAACATCTCTATTAGCGAGCCAAACACTAACATGATTTTTCCCAACCCTAGTCCGTTTCCAGGCCCCCAGATTCCCAGTACCGAACCGGGGCTGCCGACTATACCCGCATCGCCACCAGTGCCGGGCCCCGTACCCGAACCGATTCCCGGCTTCGTACCGGAACCCGTACCTGCGCCAATTCCGCAGCCAATTCCCGAACCGGTGCCGGAAACTGTACCCTCTCCGATTCCTCAAACAGTGCCGGAACCTATTCCTCAGACAATCCCTGAACCTGTTTAAATTATGTTTTAGTCGATCGCGAAATTTAAGATTGTTTGTCAGGCCGATCGCAAAAACCGAGTTTCCCCAAAGTCCCCAATATTTTTGTGGAATATCAGACTTGAAAAAACTCGGTTTTTGCCTAAATTATCGATTAACTACTTACTGAAGTTGATCGACGGCGCTGTACAAAAGTTAATACCACGCAAATCAGACTGTGTGCCGTCAGAGTATGTGGCCATGATATCAAAAACACAGCCATCCGAGATATCATCCTCGTACTCAGCTGAATCAAATTCAAAAGGGACAGTGCCCCGATCGGCAAGCGGACCGTCTAACAGGTTTTCTCCCCAATCATCGTCGGAATTACTCGACTGGAGGACTGTCATCGTCTTGCCGCTGTTGTTAATCACCGAAAGTTTGACCCTCTCAGCGAAAACGCTAGCTGCTGTGAGTCCTAACAGAGGCAGCGAGAGCACCGCAGCGATCGTCACTTTGCTTAACCATCGGTTAACCATTGAGCCATCTACCTTAAGTTGTATATTTACTCAAGCTTAGCAGTGGAAGTTAAAACACACAAGTCATATATATTGCTATTGCTTATGATATTTTGAAACAGTGATATGTTTCTAAATAGCTATGCTTACTGCCGGAATTGTCGGACTGCCTAATGTTGGCAAATCTACCTTGTTTAATGCTCTGGTTGCTAATGCCAAGGCGACTGCTGCTAATTTTCCTTTCTGTACGATCGAGCCAAATACGGGTATCGTGGCAGTGCCAGACGAACGGTTGAAGGTGCTGAGCAATATTTCCAATTCCGCGCAAACTGTGCCGACGCGGATGGAATTTGTGGATATTGCGGGTTTGGTGAAGGGGGCGAGTCAGGGGGAAGGATTAGGAAATCAGTTTTTGTCTCACATTCGGGCTGTGGATGCGATCGTCCACGTTGTCCGCTGTTTTGACAATGATGATATTATTCACGTTGCCGGTTCTGTCGATCCCCAGCGAGATATTGACATTATCAATCTCGAATTAATTTTAGCAGACTTAGCTCAAATTGAACGCAGGCTCGATCGCACTCGCAAGCTAGCCCGCAACAATAAGGAAGCTCAGGCAGAAGTGGATGTACTCGAAAAATTGGTCGCAGTTTTGAATGCCGGGAAACCAGCACGGCAGTACAATTTCACAGATGAAGAATCTGAATTAGTTAAAGGTTTGGAATTACTGACCAACAAACCAATTATCTATGCTGCTAACGTATCTGATGACGACTTAGCAACAGGAAATAGCTATGTCGAACAAGTGCGGGAAGTAGCAGCTAAAGAAAATGCTAAGGTTGTTATTGTTTCGGCGCAAGTTGAGTCAGAATTGGTGGAGTTATCTGAGGAAGAACGAACGGATTTCCTAGAATCTCTGGGGGTCAAAGAAGGTGGCTTGAAATCTCTGATTCGAGCTACTTACGAATTATTGGGTTTGCGGACTTATTTTACTAGCGGGCCGAAGGAAACTCGCGCTTGGACAATTATCGCCGGAATGTTAGCACCGCAAGCTGCGGGGGTGATTCACTCGGACTTTGAACGGGGTTTCATCCGGGCCGAAACTGTAGCATATGAAGATTTGGTTGCTACGGGCGCGATGAATGCGGCTAAGGAAAAAGGCTTAGTTCGCAGTGAAGGTAAAGAGTATGTTGTACAAGAGGGGGATGTGCTGTTGTTCCGATTTAATGTTTAGCTTTTTTAAGGAGATTGGCACATGGATATTATTTCGCTGGTAATTGCTTGGCTAGTTACTTCCGTGAGCTTTTTTATCATTTCCAAGTTGCCCATCGGGGTGGATATTGACACTTTTGGAAAAGCGATGATTTCGGCGGCGGTTTTTGGATTGCTGAATGCTTTGGTGCGGCCGCTTTTTGTGGTTTTGGGTTTTCCTTTGGTGTTGGTAACTTTTGGTTTGTGGATAATTGTTATCAACGCCATTATCTTTGGATTGGCGGCTTGGCTAGTCGAAGGATTTCGCTTGCGGTGGGGAATTTGGAGTGCTTTGCTGGGGGCTATCGCCCTCGGTTTTATCAACTCTTTGCTCTATGAGCTGTTGCGGACTCTGCCTAGTGTAAGGTAGAGCCGGGTAACGCGCTGGGCGGAAGAAGGAAGGGGCGGGTTTATTCATCCTGTTAGTTATAGCAAATATTTCGGGTGAAACCCGCCCCTTGTATCTTAAAAGAGTCAGTCAGGCGACCGAGCTGTCACTCAGGCGATCGAGCTGTCACTCAGGCG
>NZ_JAUBPB010000043.1:55560-57902 GCF_036700545.1 Microcoleus sp. SVA1B4 | reverse complement strand
TGATTTTAAATCACCCTAACCTTCCTTCAGTCTTGTCTTATGGTACTCTGGCTGCTTAAAAACTGTCCGGAGTATTGACCACTCAGGGAGGCACTATTACTCTGAATGCTGATAGTGATAATCTAAACGGTGGTGGTGTCAGTATTGTAGGTTCGACGATCGCTACTAATGGTGGTAATTTCCTGGGTAATGGTCAGGGGACTCTTGGGGCCGTGCGGGGAATCAATGTCCAGAACAGCAAAATTAATGCCGGAAGTGGAAACATTGACCTGAATGGTACGGGAAGAAAATCGACAGGGGGAAACAATGTCGGTATTTCTATTTCGGGTGCTACCACATTACAAACTACTGGCAGCGGCAATATTACTTTCAACGGTACTGGCGGCAACGGGACAGATGGTAATCAAGGGATATCTATTGACGGCAGTACAGTGCGGGCCGGGGGAAGTGTCAGCCTGACTGGAACAGGTGCGGGGACAGGAATCGAAAATACAGGCGTTAATCTCAACAACGCTACAGTGGAGTCAACGGCGGAGAATGGGAATGTGACTCTGATCGGTGTTGGCGGTAATGGGACTCGTGACAATCGAGGGATATTCGTTGAGAACGCTACAGTGAAAGCGCTCTCTGGAAATGTCAGTCTGACGGGTACAGGTGGTGGGACTGGGTCTTCCAACCACGGTATAGAGATATTAAATGATGCTACAATCCAAACCGCAGGCTTGGGAAAGGTGACGTTGACGGGGACGAGCAGTGCAGGCATCAGCACTACAGTCGCGAGCGGTAATTCCGGGATCAGGCTCTTCGAGGGCACGGTAAAATCGGAGAATGGAGATATTGTTTTAACCGGTACGAGTGTAGGGACTGGATTGAACACCTACGGGATTGATATGCCCCCGATTCTTACTACCATGGTACCGAGCACAATACAAGCTACGGGAACGGGTAATATTAGTCTCACGGGAAAGGCTAACAACTCCGATAATTCCATTAGACTCACCCCAGGTGTGATTGAGGCGACTTTAGGCGGCAATGTCACTTTGACGGGCGATGACATTTCATTGTCATCAATAACTCAAATTAAAGGTACTGGGATTATCCAGTTGCAGCCGCTTACTCCCAGTTTAGATATTACTGTGGGTGGTAATACTGCGGACGCTCGTTTGAATCTCAGCAGTGCTGAACTCGCGCCTCCGGTTTTAAATGGGTTTTCCCAAATGATTATCGGGCGCACGGATGGGACGGGGAATATCGCAATTGATCCTGCTGGTGTTACTTTTAATTTCCCCGTCACAATGCAAGCTGGCACAATTGCAGTCGATGGAAACATTACAGGTGTAAACAACGCTTCAATTACTTTTAATGCTCCAACGACTAACTTAAACAAAAATATTCTCACCATTGTCACCAACGAACAGAAGATTGACTTTGGTGGCAAAGTCTCTCTCGCTACGGGTTCTAATGTCACCCTCGATACTGGGTTAAATAATGCCGGTGACATTAATTTTGGGGGAACGGTTGACGGCGATGGCAACCTAGTTTTGACTACGGGAACAGGCGTGATTAATGTCAACGGGCCCATTGGAAATACAGTACCTTTAGGTTCCCTGAAAACAATCAATTCTTTGGATGTTAAGAGTCCGATCGATTTTTCGATTGAAACTACAGGCGATATTACTGTTGGTAGTATGAGAAATCCCGGAGGGGCGATCGCCCTTAGCAGCACTAATGGCAATATTGATACGACAGCAGGGGCAATTGATACCACATCCACTATCGGAAATGGTGGCCCGATCGCACTCAGTGCTAACAATACGATTAACGCTAGCAATCTTAACTCTAGTTCCACTGCTGGTGCTGGCGGAAAAATCGAGCTCACTAGCACAAATGGCGATATTATTGCAGCCCCAGGAACTGTTTGGAATTCTAGTTCTACTTCTGGTAGCGCCGGAGATATTGCGATCGCCACTCCCAATGAAGTCGAGATAAATAGCATTGATGCTAATGGATTGCCCGGTACTGGATCATTAGGAAATGTCACCGTCACCAGTGCTGGCACAACTACATTTAATGCTGTCAAAGCTACCAGTTTCACCACCAATGCTGGCGGTACAACCGAACTTAAGGGCAATGTCACTACAATTGGCGCTCAAACCTATGGAGATGCAGTGACAATTGCCAACAATCCCATTCTCGCAGGCAGCGAAATTACTTTCAATAATACTGTAGACGGCAGCAGTGATTTGACTGTGAAGGCGGTTAGCGGTGATGTTACATTCAATGGTGCAGTTGGGAATCCAACAAATGCGATCGGCAATTTAACAGCTAACTCTACAGGCACA